>WTIV01000238.1 GCA_011525095.1 Methanobacteriota archaeon | reverse complement strand
AAGTTCAACCGTGAAAGAGGTGGATGAAAATTCAATTGGGTCATCAACAGCCTCGACGTTTATTGGCACGACGACTTGAACGGGTTCTGTAACACCATCCGAGACATAGAAATCAATTAATTCAGCACCATTCCAGTGTGTCTGCGGGTCGATTAGGACAGTTGAAGAAGTCGAGGTAATTCGAATCCCTGGATATTCACGAGCCGCAACTACAACCAATTCATCTCCCTCCGGGTCGCTCACGTAATTTGAGAAATCCACCACAATACTTTGTCCGTCCTCAATTGTCGCCTGCTGTGGAACTGTTTCATATTGCGACACAGGGTCGTTTACTGGAAGAACAGTGATGTTAGCAACAATGTCAACCATTTCATCACTCGTCATGAGTGTTAGATTAATTTGTGACTTGCCGTCCCATTCTTGGTCAGCAACGTGAGAAATCGTTATTTCATCAACCTGATTCAAGACTCCGAGCTTTGATGAATTCTGTCCGAACAGTTCGGCAGATTGGAATTGAATCTCTTCACCATCAGGGTCTGTAGCAAAAATATCAGCATCAATGGTAACTGAGCCGTGTTGGTCAAGAACGATTTCAGGCATTGGCTCTAAAATTTGCATTGGAATACCTACCCGATTGATGAATATGTCCAGCCAATCAGAAAAAGAGTGGTCCTCTATTCTTAATTCAATTAACGATGGACCTGGCAGCAGAGATGTCCCATTCAATTCACAAGATGCAACATCATTTTGCAGGTCACCAAGGACAATTTCCCCATCTGGTAACGTGCATGATACATTGCCAAACGCAGTGCTTCCGTCACGCATGGTCACATTTGCAGAAATAGTGAATGATTGATACAGCATAACAGATGGTAGGCTAGAAGTGATATTCTCCATTTTGTACAGCCTTGAGCGATTCATTTCCTCGTCGATGTAAGCATCTGAATCAGATGACACAGTCTTATCCTCTCGGTTGAATGCTACTTGGTATGCTGAATCATCGCCCTTTAGAGAGAGATTCAGATATGGCAATATATGCTGCATAGCATGATTCTGTTGACCATCCCTGCCCATTGTGGAATCACCATCTGCAAACCTCTCAAAGAATGTATCAGTAGTCTGATAACCGATATGGTTTGCACCCCTTGGATACATGATTTGCCATGCCCCTGGCCATGAATTTAGATATGTTCTAACGTTATCACTTGCGGGTGCTATGTCATCGGTCGTGCCAGTCAAAAACAATGCTATTGAAGGCCGAGAGAGTATTACTGATTCAGAATATTCACTCTGCGAGCCATCCAATCCAAGTCCAAACAAACCGTCGATTTTGAAATCTGTACTCTTGACGATTTCTGCTGCGTAGTGAGCACCCGTTCCATGTCCGCCCAGAGCGATGTGGTTCAATGCAAACATTCCTTGCGCCCCAGGCACTGTAGTTATCGAACCGTTATTCCACCCTCTGAGTGTGAATTCTACTGCTTCGAAACTGGTTTCATCTTCAACTACCAAAGTAATGTAGCCCCAAGGAGAGGTTGCGTTCTGAAACCATTCATATTGTTCGTTCCCCTCGTCCTCATCACCATAGAATACAACTACTGCAAATGGTCCGTCCTGAGCCATACTAGTTTCTTCACCTTCACTTAAGGCTGGGTAAGAAATTCTGAATTCACCAATTTTTTCATCTTCACCAACTTGCCACCCAACGAAGCCTGAATTTTGGTTCTGATTTGGAAATTGGTCTGCAATTACAACTGGAGCGAGAAGGATAATCAAGACCAGATATACACGTTTCAACCTAAATGCACCTCCGCAGCAATCAAGCGTGTCATTAGAAGCGAAAGAGATGGAAGTTTTTCTGAGTATTGTGGTGCCCAAAGTGTTGCCCAAGAATGTAGATGCTGAGCGCAAAGCAACCATCTTCCATCTGCATTTGCTGACAAAAACTCGACCCGTGATTCGAAATCTCCATCCATTTTCTGATACCTAACTGAAAGGTCTCCTCCATCATTATCGAAATTTACAACAAAATCAGCCTTGGATTCTACTAGATCCCATGGGCCGTCCTCGTCGAGTTCTCTTTTTCCACCCATCTGAGTAATCTTGCCACCGGATTTAGTCCATGCTGCTGCGACAGAGCGAGCTGTTCCACCCCCACCGATAATGCCCATTACACCCTTGGATTTTTTTCCAAAAGCTTCGGCTACCATACACATTCCTGGGCCGTCACTGGAACCGGCCCACCATGTGATTCCATCCCACCTAAGGGTGTTCACAGAGCGTATATCCATGGCATTGTCAATACATTTTACTGCGGCGATTGAAAGTTGGTGTTTTAGTGGCGACGTCAGAGACAACCAAACCTCTTCATCACCCAAGACTTGAGGCTCAAATTTGTCTGTGACAAGTCGGGCATTTGGTAAACGAGAATCTGCTTCGCTGTGTTCAGCACAAGATGCGGCAACCGCTCTCTCTAGGAGTGTATTTGCTCTGAATTTACCCAATGGAGAACCCACATATTCCCAGTCTGGAGGAGAAGGTAGACCATCTGCATAACCCCAAGCGAGTGCGTTCTCAACGCCCTCTGTTGGAATTATTACTACACCTTTCAAGCCAGGAAGATCAACATCGTCTTGCCTTGAAAGGTGCGCATGTACCAGTGCTGTGAGCACAGGGGATAGGGAGTGAACAATAGGATTGCCCGCAACAGCGTGACGCACTCTCCCCATGAACAGAGATTTCGCGATTAGTACTTGAATAAGTCTGTGTTAAGTTTGAATCAAGATGGGGCAAACCGAGGTAATTCTCAATAAGGAGTGTGCCATAAGGATTTCATGGCAGTTGCTGAGAGGGGCTCTTTCCTGTGGTTCATGATGGCTGTAACTCAAATCTGGCTTTCACTGAAACTCATGGAACAAGTTGACGCTGCAATTACAACTTTATTCGGAACGGGTGCTGCGGCATGTTTTATTCTTGCTTTGGTTGTTTTTAGACAAGAACAAAGGGATTTACTAATCAACCCAATGAAGAACATGCAGAAGGAAGTCCACCCTGACCAAATGGCAAAGCAAGGAAAGGGCGTTGGATTTGGAATTGGAATGTGGGTCTTAACAATCATTGTGGGTTCCCTGTTCTTCTGAGTGGTTTTGATGGTTGTAACAGACCCAACTGACGAACTGTTTAGCGGTTTTTGGCCAGTAATGAGGAGATTTCTTTTCGCCTTTCTTCCCTTGTGGGTTTTCCTGATTGGATACTCTGCTGGGCTGAATGTTATAATCGCAGCAATCATAGGTGGAGCATCGGTTTCTTTGGTCGCAATTTATGAAAAAAAGAAAATCGAGGAAGAATTATCCAAAAACGATGACGGCAATAAGGTCATTAAGTAACGAATGTAGGGAAGGTTGGGGTCGCAATGGCTGTTTTTGATTGGCTTGCAGATATATTCGGCTTTACCGCACCATCTGTAATCGAGATAATTTTCGTTTGCTGTGCAGTATTCGGTTCTCTGTTCTTCATTGTGATGATGTTACTAATGCTGGTCGGTGACGTCCTTGGAGGAGTCATCGATACTGCGTTTGACACTGACGTGAGCATGGACAGTACACTTGCGTTTGAATTATTCAGTCTGCAAGGAATCGCTGCTGCTATCATGATGTTTGGATTAACTGGAATGTTCGTGGTTTCAGCAACAGACCAGGAAATAATCGCTGTCATTTCTGGCGGATTCGCAGCGGGTGGCTCGCTGTACATGGTCAGATACATGATGGCTGGAATTTCTAACCTGCAAGCTGATGGAACCATGAAGCACGCTAACGCCATTGGGGCTAAAGGCCACGTATACTCCCGAATCAAGCCAAACGAGGAAGGAGAAGTACAAGTTGCAGTTGATGGAACTCTGCGTACTCTTCTAGCAAGAGGCAGGGACAAAACAAAACTAATTCCAAGTGGTGAACTAATCAAAGTAGTAGACGTAATCGGATCTACTTTGATTGTAGAACCGCTTAGCGAGGGTGATGAACTAACATCAGAAGAAGAATGAGGTGAATGAAATGGACACTGGAGTAACACTATTCCTGCTAATTGCAGGTTTTGGACTAATTTTTGCATTCGGTATAATACTGCTTGTAACAAGATACAAGCGCTGTGCGTCTGACGAAATTCTCGTCGTTTACGGACGTGTTGGCGGCGGCAAAGCATCACGCTGTATTCACGGTGGTGCTACACTTGTGTGGCCGCTGATTCAGGATTGGAAGAAGTTGAGTCTAATTCCAATGACAATCAACATCCCATTGACAAACGCTCTGTCTCTACAGAACATCAGAATCAACGTCCCATCCACCTTTACAGTGGGTGTTAGCACAGACCCGCTAATCATGAACAACGCTGCAGAAAGACTTCTGCACTTGACTCCGACCCAAATCGAGTCAATGGCTTCTGAAATTATCTTCGGTCAACTACGTCTTACTGTTGCATCTCTAACTATCGAGCAGATTAACCAGGACCGTGACCAATTCCTAGAGTCCATCCGTGACAACGTCGGTCACGAACTCAACAAGTTGGGTCTAAACCTAATCAACGTTAACATCACAGACATCACTGACGACTCTGACTACATCGAGTCTATCGGTAAGAAGGCAGCAGCAATCGCTGTCAACGCTGCAAAGTCAGATGTCGCTGCTGCAAACCGTGATGGTGACATCGGACAAGCAGAAGCACACAGAGTCCGTGACATCCAAGTTGCAGAAAACGCAGCTGCTGGTGAAATCGGTAAGAAGGGTGCAGATGCAGCTCAAAGAAAAGAAGTAGCTGTTCTTGAAGCAACTGCAATCGAGGGTGAAAACACTTCCAAGGCAAGCATTGCAGAATACAATGCTACTCTAGCAGAAAAGGAAGCGGAAGCAATGCAGCGTGCTGAAGTTGCGCGCAGAACTGCAGAAATGGAAGTTCAAAAGGCACAATATATGCTTGAGCAAGAGAGATTGAAGGCGGAAGAAATCGTTCGTGAAGAAATCGCCAAGACTCAAATCGAAATCGCTGCAGAGGCAGAAGCTGAACGCCAACGCCGTGTCGCAAGTGGTGAAGCAGATGCTATCCTAGCAAAGTACCGTGCTGAGGCGGAAGGTGTGAAAGCCGTTCTAGAAGCAAAGGCAGCAGGTTACTCCAATCTAGTTGCAAGTGCAGGTGGCGACCCTAAGGCCGCTGCTACACTGCTGATGGTTGAGAAGATCGAGGATATCGTCGCTCGCCAGGTCGAAGCGATTTCCAACCTACAAATCGACAAGATCACCGTTTGGGATTCCGC
>WTIV01000219.1:2316-5313 GCA_011525095.1 Methanobacteriota archaeon | reverse complement strand
AATTCATTTGATACCCGAATTGCTAATTCCTTTGATAATTCTACGCAGTCATCCGTTGTAACATTCTTTAGATGGACAAATGGATAAACATCAACAGCCCCAATTCTTGGATGTTCTCCTTCATGACTCGTCATATCGATATGTTTCAGTGCTGCTTCAATAACTCGGAATGCTGCTTCTGAAACAGCGTTTGGTTGTCCAGCAATTGTGAGAACTGTTCTATTATAGTCAGCATCTGGCTCTATGCCCAGAACTCTTGCACCGGGTATTCCTCTACCAGCATTACTGATTGCATCGATTACGTCTTGATTTCTGCCTTCAGAAAAATTAGGGACACACTCTACTATTCTGTCTGACATATCAAAAGATGCCCATCGGCATTTCATGAACATTGTCAATACATTCAACCATAGAGGGCATCAGGTGAAGAAGAGATGCCATTCGTTTCGCGCTTCTTCTTAATCCTCTCCACTGCTAACTGTAGGTCAACTTGTTTCACTTTATATCTACCGTCTCGAATAGCAATCATTCCAGACTCCACAGTTGTTGCCTTAAGTTCGGCTCCGCTGAATCCTTCTGTTTGTTCTACAATCTTTGCAATGTTTAGTTTTGTAGTAGACATTTTTCCTAAATGGATATTCAATATTGTCTTTCTACCCGATTCTTCAGGTAAAGGGATTTCAATTACACGGTCGAATCTACCTGGTCGCAATAATGCATCATCCAAGATATCCGGTCTATTTGTTGCAGCAATAATTTTTACATCCTCCAAAGCATCAAAACCGTCCAATTCTGCTAATAATTGCATTAGTGTTCTCTGAACTTCCCTGTCTCCGCTTGTTGCAGAATCTAGCCTCTTTGCGCCTATGGCATCTATTTCATCTAGGAAAATTATCGCCGGAGACTTGTCTTTTGCAAGTGAGAATAATTCTCTAACCATTCTACCGCCTTCGCCGATATACTTCTGCGCAAGTTCTGATCCAACCATCCTAATGAACGAAGCATTAGTTTGACTAGCGACCGCCTTGGCAAGCATTGTCTTACCACAACCTGGTGGTCCTACCAATAGTATTCCCTTGGGTGGTTCAATTCCAACCTTTCTAAAGAGTTCAGGCTTATCCAGAGGTAGCTCAATTGCTTCTCTAACCTGTAATATTTGTTCGTCTAAGCCACCGACTGTCTCATATGCAACGTTTGGTTTTTCCACCATTTCAGCACCTGAAACCATAGGGTCCCACGCATCATGAAGAATCTCAATAACAGACAGAGTGTCCTGATTAAGTGCTACTCTTGTGCCGGGACGTAGTCTGTCTTTTGATAATCGCTGATTGATTGATACTTGAAACACTGTGCCATTTGAAGACCTGACTATTGCTCTTTCATCATCAAGTATGTCCTGTAGGTGGCCGACAATTAGTGGAGGGTTTTTGAGAATTCGAACTTCTTCATCCAACCTACTCGCTCTCTTTTTTATTCCAGCAAGTTCGTTTTCGAGTTGTATTCTTTCCGAGATAAGACGTTGAGCTTCATCTCTGAGCCTAGCATAATCGTTTTCAAGGGCTTTCAAATCCTTGTCTTCCTTACCTAAATGGTTAGAAGCGCCCTTATCGACATCTGTGCCCATGCTTGGTCCAATCGTTGATACTAATTCAACACTCCGTGAAATGGACTGATTATCAATAGTGTACGAAGCCTTGATGAATCACCGCTGCTACAACAAATTGGTGGCGGCATGGCGGACTGTGAACTATGCGGAGCAATGAAAGTCGGTACTAGAGCAGTCATTATGGGTAGAGCCGAGGTACAAGCCTGCAAAAGGTGTACAGAAAAGATGGGGCTTGAAGAAAAGAAAGTCGCTCCAGGCCTAGCAAAAGCGCGTTCTAATACAACTCCAACATCGGGGGGCTATGGTGGCATTGGACGCAAAGGCAAGGACATTATGCTTCGGGGCGAGAAAGAACTCGCATCAGACTTTGCAAAACGAGTCACTACTGCTCGAACGCAACGTGGTTGGGATAAACGTGAACTAGCAAGAAGAATGGCTGAAAAAATAAACATCATCAATAATGTTGAATCTGGAAAGAGGCCAACCGACGCAGTGATTAGAAAACTCGAAAGAACTCTAGGCATCACTCTTATGGTAGATGCTTCTCTTGATGAAAATCGACATGTTAACTCAGGACAAGCAAGGGGTTTAACGCTGGGAGATTTCTTGTTAGGTGACAAATGATGGCGCATAGTAAGGATGTTCCAATTCACGCTATATGGCTTGCACAAGACGATCCTAAGAAAAACACTGCAGTAAAATTATCCAAAAGAGGAACAATACGCCTTCATGAGAGATTTACAAAACTACCTCGCAAGGGAATTATTCTTGAGCCATTGTGTGGAAAAGTGCTCGGTCCAGAAGACCATTCTCTACTCCTTGAAGATAGCGGGGCACTTGTTGGCTTAGATTGCTCTTGGGCGCAAATTGAGGAGTCTGTTCAACAAGTAATGAAACGTACACGCCTAAAAGCACGAATGTTACCACTGCTACTTGCAGCAAATCCTGTAAATTGGGGTAAACCAAGTAAATTAACAACTGCAGAAGCATTGGCAGCATCATTATACCTCATCGGAAATGAAAAGCAGGCGAGGGATTTACTTTCTGCCTTTAGTTGGGGAGAGCAATTTTTTGTATTGAATAAAGAGCCTCTCGACGCGTATAAAAATGCTAGGTCATCCAAGGAATTGGTTGAATTACAGTTTGAATTTTTTAATATCGAGAGACCTGAATAGAGAATTTTCGAACCTTAGAAGTGATTACAATGGCTAAGCGACCAATTCACCGATTAATCGATGGCAGCACTAAGCCAGAATACGATGAATTAGCGGATGAATCAATAATATCAATCTTAAACGAGCAAGAGGTAGTAGTTAGACTCTTAGCAACACCTCTGAACTTGGAAGATTTAGCGGTCGGACACATAAGGTGCGAGGGGCGAGGAAATGTAG
>WTIV01000219.1:0-2216 GCA_011525095.1 Methanobacteriota archaeon | reverse complement strand
AACTTGGAAGATTTAGCGGTCGGACACATAAGGTGCGAGGGGCGAGGAAATGTAGACTCGGTTGTGGTGAATGGAACCGATATTACCGTGGAAGGAGAGGTTATTCCACGACCAATAAATGATTTACTAACCGCTGCCTGTGGTGCTTGCACAGTTGGTGAAATTCAAAGTCCAGACAAAACGGTATCAAGAACGCAATATCTTGGTGCTGATTTCAAAGAAATGATGTCAAATATGAAACAGAACCAACCTATTTTTGATTCTACGGGAGGAGTACATGCTGCAGCTGTATTCAACCAAACGGGTGAATGTATTGTAACTAGGGAGGATATTGGTAGACACAATGCTTTTGACAAAGCTGTCGGGGCTTCAATTCGACTGAACATTGAGCCAAGAATTATCGGTTTATCGGGAAGAGTAGGTTGGGAACTGGTTGCTAAAGCGGTACGTTCAAACATTGAGATAATACTCGCAATTGGTGCAATAAGTTCTGCAGCTGAAGCGCTTGCTAGGAATGCGGGAATAACATTGGTTGGATTTGCATCTAGAGAAAATCCTGTTCTTGTTGGTCCGTTAAGCCGCATCATTGACAAGCAGAACGCTACTCGAGCAGGTTAATGTCAGTCCGAAAGGGAGTTTCCGCGACTACCCCAATGGACACTAATTCTTTGAAAATCAAGAAAGTTAAGTCCGTTGCCGCTGGAATACCTGCAGCCACCTCTTCTCTGTTTCATGGTCTCAAGAAAATGGGTGCAATAAAAACAGTCAAGACTCTAACAACGGTAAATCAACCTGATGGCTTTGATTGCCCAGGTTGTGCCTGGCCTGACCCAAAACATTCCTCTGCATTTGAGTTCTGTGAAAATGGGGCCAAAGCAGTAGCCGACGAAGCAATGAAAGGCGGAGTAAACCCTGAATTCTTCGCAAAATATACCGTTCAAGAACTATCTCAAAAAAGTGATTTTTGGCTAAACAATCAAGGCAGAATTACACACCCGATGTTGTTGAAAAAAGGTAGTGACAAATATACTCCAATCGATTGGAAGGAGGCTATTCAATTGGTCTCTGATAACATAAATGATAGCAATGATCCAAACAAATCAGTTTTCTACACATCTGGAAGGACCTCGAACGAAGCAGCATTCCTTTACCAGTTATTCGCAAGGACTCTTGGAACCAACAACATGCCAGATTGTTCGAATATGTGCCACGAATCTAGTGGCCGAGGCTTAGGTGAATCTATCGGTATAGGAAAGGGAACTGTTACTCTAGAGGATTTTGATCATGCCGAAGTTATCCTTGTAATCGGACAAAACCCTGGAACAAATCACCCACGGATGCTCACAGCACTTAGAGATGCAAAAAGAAATGGTGCAAAGATAATCCACGTTAACCCTCTACCCGAAACAGGATTGGTTCGCTTTAAGCACCCTCAAGACTACATGAAACTATCATTTGGAAGCGAGCCTCTTGCTGATATACACCTTCAAGTTAAACTAGGTGGGGATGCAGCATTAATGCACGGTCTGATGAAAATCCAATTAGAAAACGATGCTCTTGACCACGATTTTATCAAGAATTCAACCACTGGTTTTGAAGATGTTGTAAGCCGAGTTGCAAAAACAAGTTGGGAGAGAATCGTGGACGATTCTGGACTTGATCAAGTCGATATTGTTAGCGCTGGTCAGATGCTTTCTAATTCCAAGGCAACTATTGCCTGCTGGGCAATGGGATTAACGCAACACAGAAACGGAGTTGCAGTAATACAAGAAGTGACAAATTTACTCCTAATGGGCGGCCACATTGGTAAGAAAGGTGCTGGACTTTGCCCGGTTAGAGGTCACTCCAACGTTCAAGGAGATAGAACAGTCGGGATCTGGGAGCGTCCATCAGAAAAATTCCTACAGAAACTAGACGAGGCATGTGGGATTGTAAGCCCTAGGGAACATGGGGTTGACGTTGTTGAGGCAATCGAAAAGATGAGAGAAGGAGAAGTAGATCTATTCTTTTGCATGGGTGGTAACTTTCTCTCTGCAACACCTGACACACTAGCTACAGCAGAAGGTCTTAATCGGGTTAAACTAACTGTACAGGTTTCTACAAAACTAAACCGTTCTCATTTGGTTACAGGAGAAACCGCATTAATTCTGCCATGCCTAGGCAGAACTGAATTAGACGTACAGGAGAGTGGAAAACAGTTTGTTACAGTTGAGAAT
>WTIV01000213.1 GCA_011525095.1 Methanobacteriota archaeon | reverse complement strand
CAATAGAGGACCCAACAAACACAACATACATCTGGGCAATAATCGGAATCTCTTGTGTGTTAGGAATTATCCTCGTTTTACCAATCGGTGGAGCAGATATGCCTGTAGTAGTCAGCCTTCTTAATTCTCTATCCGGTATTGCTGCAGCATTCACAGGTTTCATCATTAACAACAGCGTTTTGATAGTTGCAGGAAGTCTAGTAGGCGCTTCTGGACTCATTCTAACATTCATCATGTGCAAGGCAATGAATAGACAACTAGTTGATGTTCTGTTCAAGTCATTTGGTGGTGGAGAGAAGCAGGAACTGACCAGAACAAAGGTCGGTAGTGATGCTGATGAAGTCGCAATGATGGCAGATGGTGCACAGAAAGTAATCATTGTACCAGGATATGGTATGGCAGTGAGCCAGTGCCAGCACCAAGTCAAGGAATTTGCGGACCTAATGCAAGAAAAGTTCGATACTGAAGTGAAGTATGCAATTCACCCTGTGGCAGGTAGAATGCCTGGACACATGAACGTATTACTCGCAGAGGCAAACGTCCCCTATGAGCAACTAATCGAAATGGATGAAATCAATCCTGAATTCCCGGAGTGTGACATGGCGATTGTAATCGGTGCAAACGATACATGTAACCCAGCAGCTAGAACAGGTGAAGGACCTCTAGCGGGAATGCCGATTATTGATGCAGACCAAGCAAGAACTGTTGTTATCATCAAGAGAAGCCTCAGTGTAGGTTATGCTGGTGTTGACAATGACTTATTCTACGAAGACAAGACAATGATGTTATTCGGCGATGGTAAAGCAATGATGACAGAGTTGAATAACGCAATCAAGGAACTTTGAATATTCAAATCCGCCCCTTTAGGGGCGGCAGAATGTGACAATGTTCAATAGGGAACCACAGGTGGCGGTAAATGATGTCCCGAAGGTTCACCATACTCTTGGTTGCGACCCTAGCAATTATGCTGGCTGCTCCAGCCTTTGGAAACTCACAAGGTCCACCTTGGTTGCATAACGACAGAATCATTCCTGAAGAGGGATGTTCGTGTCACGGTGCTGGTGGATCACCAAGTAACGAAGTTATTCTCTCCATCTCAGGAGTCCCAAGAGTCTACGAAGAATCAGGAACATACAATCTAACTATCAGCCTAGCACACTCAACATATATTGCAGGTGGATACATGATTTGGGATTACGGAGACGGTAACTTCACACCAGGAGATGGTTCAAAGTACGTAGAAGACTCCGGTGGAGCATTATCACATAACAACGTTGGAAATGATTGGGAGATTGTTTGGACCGCACCTGAAAGCGATGTTGGAGACGTACATTTCTCACTTGCAGGAAACATAGTCGATGGAAGCGGTGCACCAGATGCAGGAGACCATTGGACAATTCTTACTTTCACAGTTTCAGCACCTGAAACTGCTACACCCGACGCTGATGAGAGTTTGAGAACAATTAGTGTTGGAGATTATGAATCACTATTCGGACAAAAATCACCAGAAGAAATTGAAGCAGAGAGACAAGCGGAAGTTGCTAGCGGTTACTTAGAGCAAGGAAACCTATACTTTTGGACGACTTTGTCAATCCTAATTGTCGCAGCGGTCATACAGGGTGAATTCTACGAGCGAAGGTTCGGAGGAGGACCTCCTCACCTAGACATGAGTCTAGCAATGCCACAGGGAATAAGAAGAGGTGCGATAACACTAGGACTTGCAATAGGATTCGGTTGGGCCATAGATACCGCACTGCCATGGGGATACACCTTAGTTATCGGTATGTGTTTGCTGTGGGGTATCTTCGGAGTTTACAGAACAATCGTTCAGGCTAGAGCAGAACCCAAAGACATGGATTTGGTCTGATATCATGAACGATTTGCACCTGTCATCTGATGACAGGACACCTTTTCAAGACCACCTAGATGAATTGTCAAGAAGGATTACCTCGACTGTAATTCTTATCGTCATATTAACCGGTATATGGTCAATATCAATTGACGAGATACTCAGATACACCCTCAATCAATTAGATCCGTGCACTGAAGCATGTGTCAATATTTTTTCACCTGACGAGTGGGCAGGAACTCGTTGGTTAAGTGCATCTATTTTGGGGGTGTTTACCGCTGCGCCCTTTGCTATGACACAAGCATACGAATTTGCAAAACCTGGTCTACTTCCCAGCGAAAGGAGAGGGATGATAATCTGGATGATTTTGATGTGGATTTTATCATTATCAGCGATTGTATTCGTTCTTTTTAGATTCTTACCATGGCTATACGGATATGGTCATTCATTCAATGATGACACTGGACTTGTTGGAAGATATGACGCAGCGGAGATGCTTAGAATCTCGATATCAATTGCATGGGCAATGGTACTTGTTTTAGCCGCCATGAGTGTTGTAACTATTGCCGGTGCATCCAAATTATTGTGGTCAGGAAATTCTAGTTGGTGGCGATTGCGTATTCACGGCTTTATGCTGATGTTATTGTGGTTAGTCATCCCTTCAAACTTACCAGGTTTACTTTTTTCTCTTACAATTATAGCTTCAGGCCTTGTTGAGATTATTGGCTGGAAATCATTTCGTGCCCCTATGCCAGTGGCTTATGGCTTGAAAGACATACTAGATGTCGAAGGTAGAACACATAGAGTGTTGTACGTAGATTGTTCCTGTTGTGGAACAACTCCATCAATCAAGCCCCTTGACGGTATGGGCATAATGACATACAGCTCTGTTTGTCGTTCAAAAGAAGAGCAGGACCATCTTATCGATGTTGTAAAGAGGTTTGGAGCAAGTCAAATTGTATTCTCAGGTTGTGTGATTGAGTCACTCCCGGTAAACTACCTAGACTCATTGAGATTCTTAGGTTGTTCAGTAAGTACTCTGAATCTTTCAAGGCTAACTACAATTAGGACTGACGGAAATTTAGTGGATTGTAACTTGGCAATGGCTTGGATTAGGCACCCATGGAGTGATTCTAGTGCTGAAAAAAGATGTGTTGCTATTATTCAAGACAATGACATCACTACAATCATTTACGGAGAAAATATACCATTTGGTTTGAACATTCAGCCTGGTGAGGCATGGCTGACAGCACCGACAGAATCACTAATTCAAAAAATCAACAAACTAGGCATCAATCTGACATATTCTAGCAATTGATTCAAAGAGAATAACTGCCACAAATAACCAATGCGACCTGCAATTGGTTGGCCTATCGCAGTCCTTTTTGGACTACTTAGCGTCATTGCATTCGCTAACGGTGAAGCACTCAATGATTGGGTGAGGGAACATGCTATTGTTATCGATTCAGAAGATGAAGCAACACTTGTTGGAATTGCTGAAGATGAAAAGTGGTTCGTTGTTCTAATTGATTTCCCAGACCAAAATGAAAACTCTAACTGCAACCAACAAAGAGCTTCTAATTTAATCGATGACTCAGCAAAAGACCACATTAGGCAAGCATTCGGACAATCAATTTCATTGGAAATTGATTACCATGATGAAATCATAACAACAGGCTCTCCGCTTGGAGACTACGGACACGATATAGACTGGGAAAAAGACGTCGGCAGGAATGGTGTAAACCCTCACATTCTTGCTCAGGAAATAGTGACCAAAATCAAAGATGATGTATCTGATTGGTCAAAATATGACCTGAACGATGACGGTTGGGTAGACCGATTTCTGATTCTGCATTGTACAAAAGCACAAGAAGACGGCGGTGGGGCGAGTTCTAGAATTTGGTCGCACTTTTCTTCAATAGAGGAAGTTGTTGAATTACCTGGAGATATGAAAATTTCACACTATACAATTGCCAGTCAACATTCGTCAAACAACTTCGGAACAATAATGCATGAAATGTACCATCAACTAGGTGCTGCAGATCTTTACGCAGTTCACGATGAGACAGTAAACCAAGATTGGAAAGGAATTGGTAAATGGGATATTATGGCTAGTGGGAACTGGAACGGAGACGGTGCATGGCCCGCTCTTCCAACAAGCCCAAGCATAGAACTAATCGGTGGACAGCGCCATCAGCAAATCGAACTTGCATGGTTACCTGGAACCGAATGTACAGGTCCCGAATACACCTTTGAAGGATTTGCTGAAGGAGGAGACTCGCTAAAAATTCCAATCGGTGATGACGAATATGTTTGGATTGAGTACAGAAGCGATTTTGGCTATGACTCGAACCTCCCAGGCAACGGTATTCTAGTACTACAGCAAGATTTGAGAGCGGGTGAAATAGAGGATAATCTAGTAAATTCACATCCAGAAAGGGCATGGTTGAAAGTAATTGAAGCCGATGGTGAGCAAAACATGGTTGCTGGAAATAACGAAGGAGAAGAAAGCGATGTATTCTCCGATGGTGGAAAATTTGGTAGCGAGGGTATCCAAATCAGAAATCGCGATGGAATCCTTGTTGATTGGTCTGCTGAAATTAACATCACAAACGGCACACCAACTGTCGAATTTTCATCGCCTGAATGTGGCCACATAACGGATATTGACCTTCCTGACTTTGGTTCTGTACTAACAATCAACGATAACATTCCAATCGATATCGACTGTGAGGGAATTCAGTATAACCTCGAAAGTAGTGATGGCAGAAGCATATCGGTTTCGAATAATGAAATTCAGTTTGCTGAGAGGGGAACAAAGGGGGTACTAGGTCTAATTTCAGGAACAATCGAATGCTTGCAAGGAACTCCTTTTGACATACGGCACGAATTTGAAATTCTGGGCAACATACCAGTAGAAACAACATACAAATCCGAAATACCTGTGGTTGATTCTTCAAAAATCTCAATTCCAGTTGAGTTGCTAGGAGAAGATTCGCAGATTTGGCTTGTAGGAATAGATGGCCCACTATCCAGAGTAGCAGAGACTTCAGTCACGCAAGAGCTGGAAAAAGGTAGTGAGATTATAGTAGACATTTCCCCTTCAGGCCTCCTTCAAGAAGGAATGATTGTACGTGGAGAGATAGTCTTAGCATCTGAATCTGGACATAACTACCACATCGAGGTGGAGTTAATGGCTCAAAGCAATGACGAATCAACTCTAGAAGAGTGGACAAGCCCTGCAAAATTGATTCCAATTGCATTAGTTTTGGCTGCTGTTTGGGTAATACTGGGTATTCAATCACCTTCCAGGGAGGTGTCGTCTGATCAAGAGGAACTTCCACCCACTTCTGTTTACAGCGATGACCCATCCCTTGTTGACCCCTTCGGCGAGCCTTACTGAAAGGCAAACTCCTTCCCAATTCTTTGGAGAATCTTCCTCCATCTGCATCAAAAATGGAGCGTGGTCTTCCTCGACTTTAGTGGAATATACCCGCCATCTGCAAC
>WTIV01000026.1:20371-21538 GCA_011525095.1 Methanobacteriota archaeon | reverse complement strand
CTCGAAGCGTGGGAAGCGACACAACCAACCGATGTGCCCCTTGAAGCGACACCAGGACAGTCATCTTGTGGTGGATTTTGTGATTGGAAAGCATGGTGCCCACACTGGTGGAATTGGAGATTAGAGAACGGAACACTTGGCACCGAAGATTTTTCAGATTCTGTGATTTTACTACACCATTTTGATGATAGAAATGGCTCGGGAATTGCAGAGATATGTGAGCCAGCAAACGCTGAAGGAAGAGCGATGCCTACAGGTATACAGGTTCCAATTAATTTCGATGGTAGGGGAAAAGAGGCTTTGCAAGAGCTACTTGCAACCGGTCATCAAGGTCCAATTTTTATCGGGAGCGCTATGACAAATCGTGAAACCTGGCGGGTTGGTCATTGGTGTGATGTTCTCGCTTGGTCACCCATTCCTGATGCTTGAAATGAAATCTCTCAGAATTTCTCTAGCATCATCATCCTCGACTCCTTTTGGTGAAAGTAACCAATCCACATAACGTGGATCTTCATTCTCTATCGTTTTCAAATCCTTTCCACGATGCCTACCAAAAGCGATGATGTAGACTCCCTCATCGATTTTTACACGACCATTTTTGTCTAGTGAATCTAAATCAGAAAGTGAACGACCTAAATCGCTCTCTTCCTTTCTTGCTTCACCGGATATCAACCAGTGTTCAATATCTTCAAGAGAGCGCCTGAAACTTGAGGGATGGTCTCTCATTAATTTCCACAGCAGTAGAAGGCTTGCAGCAGCGTCTGCAGCAGCATCGTGAGCGTTTGACAAGTCGATTCCATGCCTAGCACACTGCGCCCCAAGGTTGTGCGGCCTAGGTATCTTTAACCGTCTTACCGTTTCAAGAGTATCTAGTACAACAGTTGGCTTGGGAGGAGAAATTCCACACCGGAAGAATTCGTTCTCAAGTAGAGGCATATCGAATTTTCTTGCATTGTGTCCAACTATAACCGAGCCTTTCATCAAGTCGCTAATTTCCTTTGCATAGTGATTGAAATTTGGCTTACCTCTGACGTCGGAATCATAGATACCATGCACGTTTGAAGCACCGTACGGAATGGGGCGTTGTGGATTGATTAGAACTTCATAATGGATAGGTGTTCCATCAGAATCTGCTCCAATCAATGCAATTTGTACAATCTTGTCGCT
>WTIV01000026.1:16267-20271 GCA_011525095.1 Methanobacteriota archaeon | reverse complement strand
GCTCTCTTTGAAGAAACAAAATCAGTTTTTGAATCAGATAATGAAGACGTTAAGGAAATTCAACTTGTTGATGCAACCCCTGAATATGATACCGGAGAAGTTGAGATCGAGGATTTGCTCAATGATGATATGAGCTCAAATTATGAATTGAATACAGTCGATGAATCAGAATACGAGGACCTCCTTGTAGATGCAGAGATTATTGGCGACCTCCCTGCAGAAGTTAGTTTCGAATCGTAAAAAACCTGTCCATATAGGGGACAGGGTTAGATAAGAAGCGCCCTAGCGCAAATCATGAACAGCAAGAGAGGGGTATTCCTATCCGCCATCTTGCTGGTGCAATTACTTGCTGGCTGTACTGCGGTTTTGGATTCTACTACCGATCCAAGGGCAGCACTAATCGCAACTCCAAATGAGATACAGTTAGGCGAGGAAGTAACATTTGACGCCAGAGCATCAGATGCGATTGAGGGAGTAATCACCGAGTTTGCATGGGATTTTGGTGACGGGACTCAGGCT
The DNA here is from genome assembly GCA_011525095.1 of Methanobacteriota archaeon. GTDB lineage: Archaea > Thermoplasmatota > Poseidoniia > Poseidoniales > Poseidoniaceae > MGIIa-K1. The sequence goes on along the minus strand of WTIV01000026.1, from coordinate 19,752 downwards.
ACAACCATTGCTGGGTTTACTTCACATCAATTCCTACGCTCTGGTCAATTCAATGTAAAGCTAACAGTCACGAACGATGGCGGCGGAAGCGATTCAACCACTGTACTCGTTAGAGTAAACGGTGCTCCGCAAATCAATCTCTCAATTCCTGATGTTGTACGTAGCGGAGACATTGCGATGCTGGATGCATCACAAACAGTCGACCCAGAAGGAAGTCCAATGAAATTCATGTGGGATTTGAATTTCTTAGAGGACAGTAACGGTGATGGGGACACGAGAAACGATATCGATTCTACTGAAGAAATCGTATACTTGCCAACCGAAACCAGTGGTACCATTCTAGGTTCACTAACCGTCGATGACGGTGAAGGAGGTGTAGCCTCACAGCCCTTCACTATCGAGGTACAAACTCGTAAATTCAAGGTCAGTTGGATTAAGGAAGCTCTAGAATGGAATTATGATGATTATCTAGCCCAAGGAGAGACTTGGTCTGATAACATGACTCCAGGCGAAGGTGTCAGAATAATGGCTTATGAGGCGCTTCTTGAGTTGGATCAGGATTTGGTGTTCCCACCAGATAACTTCACTCTCTCACTTAAGGTAACAGAAGACGCCTACAAGCGCAGTGCTCAAACAAGCGCAGGTAACATTACACGAAATGAAACTACGATGGCTGAATTAGAAGATAGCGAATTGAATCCTACACCAGAAGATGGGATTTACGACTCAGATAGTGCGGAGGAGTTACTTGGCTCTCTGTTGAGTGAGCCAGGTGCAAGATTCGGCCAAGGCGAATGGGTTTGGACGATTGTTGCACAAAATGCAGACCCAGATTCAGTAATCCCTGGAACGCCTGACCCGGATGGTGGTAATGATTACACGTTGAGAATTGTAATCACAGTACTCACTCCGGTCCTAACCGAAGTGGCTTACGATTGATTCAGTTGAATTGAATCGGCTGAACGGTTTTCCAGTTAGCATTAGCCAACTTCTTAGCCTTTCCATCGGCGATAATTGGGTGGATGTGGTTCAGTCTTCCATGCATTCCATGGACTCCAAATTTAACTCTAAGTTCGACTTGTCGCTCTCTCTCAGCCGCTTCCAACTGCTCATCGTCAAGCTCTACACTTGCCAATTCCTTTCCGCTTGTTGCAGAGGAGATTGAGAATCTGTTACCGTTCAGGTGAGTACGTGGCTTGAAGTCCATGTCATCTGGGTCGTTCATCCATGCTTCGACGTCTATTGAGAGGTAATCGCGAATCCCGACTCTCTTGATTTCGACAGAATCTACCATGGTGACCGAATCACCCGAGAGGTCGGCAATTGAAAATGTCTCCCATTGATTGGGACATATGGGGTTTCAACCTACTCTTTGATATGGGTTGAATGTGATTTTGGGGTTATGTCTCCACCGACAAGAGGTATAGGTACTCAAAAAAAAGCAAGACTGCAACGACTCAAAGATGAAATCAAGCGTTTTGTCTTTGCAAATCCTGGTTGTAGCGCACAGACAATTGTAGCACATCTAACTCACGACAAGAAACTCAAAAATCACGGACTGACGCCAAGGAAAGTAGGGTTCTTCATTCCTAGACATCTAAACTCACATCTGACTTGGTGGCAAGACCATGTTGCTGGAAGAAGAGTTTACGGTCCTGAGGACACAGAATAATCGACAGTCTCAAAGTGCTCCCTCTATGCCAGCGTGGTATGAGTGGCGTTACTGCCTATTTCGATTTGGACGGCACTCTCCTAGATGCCTCCAGCGAAAAAAGCCTAACAGGCATGCTGGTAAAACGAAGACCGTGGAGGATTCCAATCGGCACTACGATGTGGACTCTAGGGTTTGTTGGGAATTTACTCAGGGGCAGATCTGTATATGATGCAGCCAGAAACAGAGGTCATCTTGCATTATGTAATTGGGAAACTTTGCGAAAATACTCGTCAGAGTTAGTTGAATCAAGGTTGTCGAAAAGAGTTAGCCTTGAGGCAGTTGAGAGATTAAATTGGCACAGGGATTTGGGGCACAGGCTCGTATTGGTTACAGCCACTGTAATGCCGATGGCACAAGCGATGGCAGATTATCTTGGGATGGACGCAGTCTATGGCTGCGGGCCAGAAAAAATGACAGGAATGATGTCAGGCTCAGAAAAGGGATGGAGTGTTCCTAGAAGAAAAGGCAAGGTTCCAATCGTTAGGCAAGATGCAGAGAATGTAGGTCACAACTTGTCCGATTGTTGGGGTTATGGAAATACTCATGCGGATTCATTCTTCATGGCAATAACTGGCAATCCTGTCGCGGTTAACGCTGAGGGCAGACTGAAGAAGATAGCCAAAGAGAAAGAGTGGACACAATTCGAATGGCGTGTTTGATGCCCGTCGCGCTTAAATGGGGAAGGCAGGTCGCCGAGAATACACTGGCCCCATAGTGTAGCCTGGATATCACAGTGGCTTGCGGAGCCACGAACCCGTGTTCGAATCGCGGTGGGGCCGCCAATTGATTTCAGATAGCACTAGCCCACGCACTTTCGTGCACTGCACTCAAATCACGGTGGGGCCGCCAGTTGGACCTTAGAGTCAACTATTCCTCTTCATTTACGAGTTGTACCTTTTCATTTAGGGCAGCTCTTGCAGATGCATTCAGAATTGGCAGTGCGGCTAGAGCGACACAGATAGCCATGCATACACCACAAAGATATGACATAAGTTCAGTAACAGTAGTGACTTCTTGAGGCAGCATTTCTGATGAGACTTGGGCCATCATCCACGTTCCTCCAAATCCGCCTATGAGGCCGATTGTTGAACCAGCAAGCGATAACTTGACTCCCAGTAAGTTGAGCCTGAATAGGAGTATTCCGCCTATTAGGACCAGAATTCCACCGAAAATTAGCGTGTAGGCTCGAACAGAATATGCGCCATCATCTCTAACCTCGTCGTGATAATCTTGGTATTCTTCTGCGGTGATGTTGATTTCTTGATTTTGATAATTATCTAAGATTGCATCCAAGTCAGCATCAGGAAAATCATCAGCCATTGAATTTCTGAAATCTCCCCATCCAACCAAAATCATCAATATAGCGCCCATAATAAGCAAAATTGCAATCGTCTTGGGTCCTTTTTTGTCGGGCCTTGGCGCGAATAAAGAGGCCGGTGGCGCCAATCCATCATCTCCATTCATGCGTATAGAAAAATCGTCACTCCCGTTTACAACCCTCCAACCCTGAGCGAATGTTAGATGGAATCGGTAATGATTCCATGTTTTTCATACTAACACAAACTGTTACTTGTTCACTAGACCAAAGCAACTCATTTTTCTGATTGTGGAATTCGTACTTCCATGTGCAGGACTTCACTCCTACATTTGAAATCCAGATTGTTGCAGTTACATCATCTCCGTATCTAAAAGGTGCATGGAACTGCGAATTGATGTTTACAACAGGGAATCCAATTTCTAAGTCCATCAGAATTGTAGGATAATCAATCCC
>WTIV01000026.1:8337-16167 GCA_011525095.1 Methanobacteriota archaeon | reverse complement strand
TTACAACAGGGAATCCAATTTCTAAGTCCATCAGAATTGTAGGATAATCAATCCCACAGATTTTCTCCCAAGATTCCTCAAAGAATCTGTGCGCCAAGTCAAAAATCCTAGGATAGAATGCTATACCAGCCATGTCTAACATTGGGAAGTCGACACGTCTGCTCAGTTTCACTGGCATGATTCTGCGTAGGGGTGAGAGTTCTTCAAGCATCCTCGGGCTTGGGCCATTTTTTTGCAAGAACCTTTTCCAAGTCCTCATCGATTTTGGCGTTCCACCAATCACTACCCTGCCAAATAGCGTATCTTCCCCTTATTCCACGAATATCAGCACCTTTGAAAGAGCAGTTTCTGAAATTTGAAAGGTTTAGTCTGGCCTTACGAAGATCGGCACCACTGAAATCACAGTTGTCAAAAGCAGATTTCATCAAATCTGCCTCCACCATAGAAGCGCGGTTGAAGTTAGAATCTGTGAAATTCCCTTCTGTCAAATCTGCGTTATCTAATATACACCGTTTGAAGTTAGATTTTGGATGATTTCCTCTTCGCAGCAACTCCCCTGCATGGTTTTGAAACGACCAATCAAGAGGTTCTTCCTCTCTGTCGGTACTACTGCCCGACATTACCATCAATTCACCTCAATATCGGCTTCGCTTATCTAGGTGTGCCCTTCCTTCAGGAGTCAGAATTGCATAACGGTTTTTTTCTTTTGCAGACGGAGGAGTAACCAAAAATCCTCTTTCTCTGAGCCTGTTCAAGTAAAGTGATAGGTTGCCAGGAGGTTCTAGTCCTGCGTCTTCGAATAGAGTATCGATAACCCTAGGGGGGCTGTCGTTGATACCTTCAACATCTCTCAGATATTGGATTGCTCCAAGTACTTGGTCAGGCTTTCTGATTAGGCTACAGTTTTCGATAAGTGCTCTGAATGCTGAACCTCTTTCAGGGAGTCCAGCGTCTCTAGCAGCATCAACCGCAGCTTCTATGGCACGCTCACGTGCATTTCTAATTCTTGAGAGTGCGATTGACCAGGTGTCATCTTCTTTGACTCTAATCAATCTCTCATCGACACTGTTCTGTGCGCCGGAGATGTCGATTTCTACATCGCCCGCTCTTATCAGAACTTTGGCTTCGTCATCCATTTTAATTCCTCGCATGTCCCGACTTTACACTTCTTCCAAACCGAATGTCAACCTAACAAAAAGAGCCGTTTCAGACCGAAGAGGTGTAACTTGAGTAATAAAGGACTGTTTGCACCCCTAAACAAAATGTTATCTAATTGGAAAACAAAATAGCAAACCGGCCCTAGATTGACCTCGTTCAAAAAGGGATACGAATGATGGTTTTTGGGTAAGACACATGAAGGGGCTACTTACTCAACAATCAATACGGGTGGTTACATGAAGCGTAATTCTGCACTCTTGATGATTTTACTTATGCTGACTTCTTGCGTTCCGCTAACATTTGTTTCAGCCTCAGGCGAATCATTAAGTTACAATAGTTTCAATGGCGGGTACGCAACCGTTGATGTTAATTTACAAGGTAATATTACAAACAATAGCGCTTCAATAGAAGTTCCAAGAAATGTTACTTTCACTACTTCTGGATTTGAGGTTGTGATAGATTCAGATGACCAAAGCCCCGGTGAAGTGTGGGTAGATGTTGGGGAAGACGGAATTTTCGAATGGGAATTCACGGGCACAGGATACGGTGACATAGGTCATCAAAACGAATTCTACGATGGAAACAACTGGTACGTTTCACAGGTTCCTTCGGGTAACTCCACAAGTCCAACAATTTTGATTCCTTCACAATCAACAATCAAAGAATCCAGTCTTGAAGTTGGCTTTTCCCCGGATTCAGGGGGTGGATTTTTCTCAATAGGGTCTCATCAAGAGGTTATTGAAACTGATATCGATAACGATAGCCTACCGGAACCTATGTTCTTATCAGATATCCAGTCTAACAATTCGACTTCAATTGTCTGGGCTGATTGGAACTCCGGCAGTGGAATAACCATGTCTGCACCTATCCAAACTTGCGATAATGCAACATCGATTTCTACGGGTGATATTAACGGGGACGGTAGTGAAGATATAGTCGCATTTTCAACATCTACCAGTACAGCATGTATCCATTTGGCAAATGGTTCAACTTTCGATCCTGTTCTCAATCAAACTATTTCATCAGGTTTATCCATGGCAAAAATGGGTGATATCAATTCAGACGGCGCAGACGAGATAGTTACTGTAACAACAGGCGGTTCACTATCCTTCTACTCTTGGGACAATTCTAGCTCAGGACTTTCCTCGCCGGTAGTTGAGGTCGTCGACCAAAACGGCACAACAGGTTTCCCAGCGACGTTGCTATTAGTCCATGTTGGTGATTTTTTCAATAATGGAAATGAATCAATGTTAGTCATGGATAGTTCTGGACATTGGACACACTGGAACGTGGTGTCAGGTATGTTAGCTGGACCTTTAACGACCTTTGACGACATATCAAGAGATGAAATTCTTACCGATTTAGACGGTGACGGTGATATTGACATTCTAGGTACGAGCAATCAAGGTTACGCTATGAGGATTAACAATGGTACGACGTGGAAACTTCAGTCATTCCAAAGTATGATTTCGCTTGTTAACTCAACTGTTGCAGATTATGATAATGATGGGAATTTGGATTTGATGATACCAATACCTGGTGCTTCTGACGGTAATTCCACAACCGTTGAGGGGAGAATTTCACTTAGACAGATTAACTCTACGAATATTTCGAGTCCGTCGATGATGGGCCTGGAGCCTTGGTCTATTCCAACATCAATTCTGACAATGGATATGGATGGCGACGGAGTTATCGAGCACATTGTATCTGCTGGAGAAACATCGAAGGGCGTGTTTATCGCAGGATGGCACAGCATAGAGTTGGATGCAGACAAGGATGGCACTCCCGAGATGAGTAGAACTGGTTATGCTGGAGATTCAGCAAATGGTTTAGAGCCACTTCAAATGCGTGATGAAAGTAATGCCATTATGGACGATTTATTGCAAATACTATTATCTCTGCAAACGAATGTGGATGGATATGGAGTTGAAATGGCAAATCTATCAATGAATGTAAAAACAACCGGAAATGGTGCATTCAATTATTCAGGTTTGGATATTGGTTATGATTGCGCATTTACAGTCAATCAAAATCCTCACCTAATCGGGAATTTAACCAACTCACTAAATCAACAAATGACCGGAGGCGTTGGTAATTTAACAATCGATATACCCCTCAACTCGACAAAATCGGGACTTGTATCTTTGTCCAATTATTACGCGGTTACAATTCCAGGAGCTCCGAATCTGGCAATTCCAGTAACGCCGGTTCTTCAACTAGTCAGCGCAACACCTGAAATGGTAGAATTCAAGTGGAATGACACTATTGAATATGGTTTGGATTTCATAGAATTTGAAATTTTCAAACTTGAATCTTCAAGTCAATCAGTTAACTTGCAAGACGTGTATAATAGGTCATTCTTCAACCAAACTATCGATTCAAATGTAACTGTGGGCTCAACATATTGGTACGTTGTAAGGTCTACTCACCAATACGGTATAGCCTCCAATTTTTCACAGCCTCTAATGGTTACAGTACCTTATCCTGACCCACCTTCTCAACTGACAGGATTCTCATTAACCGATGTTGCCTCTGATCAGGGCGGAGTGCTGAGACTGTCTTGGAATCATTCTATGGATGAATTTTCAGAATATGAGGTGTACTTAGAAACGTCTGAGTTTACATCGCTAAGTGGTTTGAATCCATTCCTGAATGTTTCATCTTCTCAAAACTCAACACTGCTGTCCGGATTGATAGACGGTCAGGAATATTGGGCAGCTGTGGTGGCTGTAGACCAATATGGAAACAAAACGGAAGACGTTGTTTCGGTCGGCCCAACTTATCCACGTAACGATGAACCTAACGCCGTAAATCTGAAATTAAATGTCAGCTCTGAAACCTCTATCGGCTCTCCATTCGACCTACAGATTAGTGCTGAAGTTGATGGCCAAGAAATTATTCCACCCGGTGACATCACAATTACAATGCAAACTGATGATGGCTCATATCCAATCTCAACCAACTGGGACAACATTTCACTAGCTAATTTTTCAGAATTGGTATCTTCAGCATCTGACATTACTGGCGATATCACATTCTGGGCAAACTACAGTGGTGACATTGGTAACGAACAAACTAGACCTCTGGCCTCCGCATCTACTTCCGCTTCTACGCTTGTCACTGTGCAGGCAACTTTGTCATCTTCAGAGGAAGTTTACGAGTTAGATTGGGAGAATGAAACCAGTGTAAGAATAGATCTCAGTGCAATAAATCCATCACAGCAAGGCTTGATGGAAGGAGCATCGTTTACTTGGGTAGCATACAACAATACAACTGGCAACAGTTCCACTGGTAGTGGTGTGATCCAGAATGGATTCCAGCAGTTTGTTGTTACATTCAATGAATCCGGATTACTCTTTGTCAACCTAACAGGACCTTCTTGGATAGATGCAGGTTCAAATTCTCTGCAACTATCTCTTGTGACTTATGGTACATCAGTAGAAAATAATGAAACCGAGGACAATACAAGCACAGAAACTCCTTGGGCCCCTGATACTATGTTGGACGTAACGTTGGATTGTGGTGAAGTTATAATTGACCCTTCGAAAGATCAGGAGCTAGATTGTACAATTACGAACCCAAACAATTACTCTGTAGAGATTTCACTTGAAGCAGATGGCTGGTCGCAATGGGAGGACTACATACTGTTCGAGCCAAGTGCAGGACAGGGCGACTTTACTCTGGCTGATTTCGAAAGTAAAAACTTGGAAATCAGGGTAGATATCGTACAGGACTTGAGAGAAAATGGACTATTCAATGGACTAATTCAGGTTGATTTGCGACAAGGTCCAGCAGAATATACAAGCCCTGGAGACAAGCCTCAAACTTTCGAAATCCAGTGGACTCTAATCGAAGAAGATGAGGTTGTTGAACCAAATCCACAAGATAACAATACCAATCAGACAACAGATACCAAAGACAGTTCTTCCTCAGACAACACAATGCTGATTCTTGGAGGAATTGGTGGCTTAGCCGTAATCGGTTTGGCGGTATTCATTGTACTTCGAATGAGAAATAGTGATTTCGAGGATTGGGATGAAGATGATTTGGACATGGAGCCAGACATCGAAGCACCACAAAAAGCGAGCAAACCTCTACCGGTAGGCGTTGCATTGGATGAATTTGAAGACAAGACAATTGTCGATGAAACACCAGATAGACCAGACGTAATCAATGAGTTTGATGATAGTGATGACTACGTGGAAGATTCAGTCGATGCAAACGAAGAATACGTCGAAGAAGAATATTCAGAATACGAGGAATCTGACGACTCAGGAATCAGTGTAGATGAACATGGAACCGAGTGGTATGAAGACGAAGTCGGCGTTTGGTGGTACAGAGAGGAAGGCCAAGAGGACTGGTCGGAATTCGTAGATGAGTGATTTCGTAATCCATTTGAATTAGTCACAGGGAGGCGTAGTCATGTCGGGCCAAGCAACATACGATTTGGTTTTGCATCAGGACGCAGACCCTACCACTAGTGGTGTTGCGATTTGTGGATTTTCAACCGTGGGAATGGTTGGTGTAATCGCAGCGTCTCATGTCATTAGCCAGTTAAAATTGAATCAATTAGGAACCGTTCTAAATCCAGATTTCCCAGCCATGGCTTTGGTTCATCATGAAGTTCCAAAGCATCCGGTTAGAGTGTATCAAGGAGATGGAGTTGGCGTATTTACTGCCGAAGTAAGGTTTGGGCCTGAGCGAGATGTTCTTTTTGCAAACACAGTACTCGATTGGTTTACGAAAGGAGGGTTTGACAAACTTATCATCATCGATGGTGTCGCTAGAGAAAATCTCGACGATAGGGAGGACTCTCTCTATGGTGTCAGTTCTCTACAAACCGGTAGAGACAGATTGAAGAAGGCGGGAATTGAACCAGTAAGGCAAGGAATCGTTGCTGGAATTGCTGGTTACTTAATCGCAGAAGGGGATAGGCTCGGACTTGATGTCACAGCAATTCTAGCAGATTGTAACCCAATGTATCCTGATGCTAGGGCTGCAGCTCTTGCGATTGAGGCAGTAACAGATATCACAGGAATTGATATTCCTCTTTCTTCATTATTGGAAGATGCAAGAAAGATAGAGGATAGTGTTCGAGAAGTGTTTGAAAATTCTCAAACTATGCTACCTGCTCCAGAGGATGAAATCGACCCTTCATTCGGCTGACCTTGCGACTTCTAGAACGGTCTGCCAATCTGCGTTAGTTGCGAACATTGGCTCAGGCATTTGGCATTGGGTCATTTTGTAACCCCTCTCCTCAAGTCCAGATTTCAGTTTCTTCAAAGAAGGAATTTGTCCGATGCCGGCTGCTATTCCTATTTGGTCGACCGCGACCAACAAATGGTCACCGGATAACAATTCAGCGGATTCAGAGATATGTCTAACGCTCCTTTCGATTTCTCTTTGCGAATGTTCAATATCAAAGTCAGTCCAATCTTCAGGATAATCTTCTTTCTTGCCTGCACAAATTTCTAGCGCTCTTTCAGCGGTCATTCTACCGGCAATATCGGCATCGAATATTGGACCAGTCCACATTGGTCCGGAAAATTCTCCTGAGGGAATCGCTGCAAAATGATATGGCTCTGACCTGATTCTGTATCCAATTTTATCTCTCCAATTGGATGCGTTTTCTTTTGACCGCTTCAACAGAACGCTAACTCGAACGTGGTGACCGTCAAACAGGGATAGAATTGGATGTATTGATTTGTCATGCATTGCAGCGATTCTTGCAATTACTCCTAGCAATATTCTCGTAGCATCATCGTGCATGTAGGCATCTCTGATTCCTATCGAGCCGTATCTTCTTGCAGCACTTGTTTTTGCTGAACCACAAAGTGCTGCGATATCGGTTGCGGTGACTTCTAGCACTCCTATTCTGGATATCGATTGAATTGCGGTATCTAGGAAACTCACCGGTGACCCAAATGGGTCTAAATCAATCCACTGAAACGGAGATTCAACCATCAATCGCTTTGCATCTCCGTTGATCCACTGAATTCCATCTTTGACGCTGTCTTGCGGTTTTGCATCGAATCTACTAGGCTCAGGAATCCAATCAATCCCATCTCCAATTGGGTGTTTTTCATGAGAGATTTGACCCCATGCTAATGCATCTGAATCTAGGTCATTAGCTGTTATTCGCAATCTCTCCTGATGTGGCACTTCTTTGCGCCATCTACGAGGTCTTACACCGGTTGCACAAAGGGCGTCTAAAACTCTGACAATTTTATCTTCGGGAACTAGCCAATTATTCTCCAAAGCATCGGCTAATAGGAGAACTGAACGTGTTCTAGCAGGAGCCATTGCCGGGTTGAGAAACCCTTCACCTGTTTTTGCAGCCGGTCCTCTGGGCATATGGGATGGTCTAGGCTGATGGTCTCTGAGGTGAACAGAAGTTCTCCCCTCTAGCCAGATGTGACCGGGCCAGCCTTCTGGTTCCATGTTTAGACCTCAATAATGCTCAAAGACAACATCCGGATTAGAATGGGTAACCTTTCTTCCATTATCTACGACTCTGCCGATTATTGCGCATCCAGGCATTCTTTCAGATAACCACTCGCTGATATCTTCTGCTACGTTTGAATCGACTGCAATTATCATGCCACATCCCATGTTGAATGTTCTGTACATTTCTCTGTCGTTGACGTTTCCATTTTCTTGAATCCATTTGAA
>WTIV01000026.1:0-8237 GCA_011525095.1 Methanobacteriota archaeon | reverse complement strand
CTACTCTCATCAACTGCGAATGGAGCAGCGTCTTCCCAATTTGCCCCACAGTGAGAAATCACATTTCTGACCAATGAATATCCATTTGAGTGAACTCCAGACGAGGGCATTCCAATCAATACGTCTCCTTCTTTGAGATTTGCACCGGTGATTTCTGCACCCTTTGGTAGCCAACCAAGAGCGGTTCCGGACAAATCCAATTCTGTCACAATTCCAGGTAGGCTTGCAGTTTCTCCGCCAGCTAGTGTAACTCTAGCCCTTCTACATGCCTCTGCTAGGCTTGCACCAAGGGCTGCATGAATTTCAGGGTCCGGCTTTGGTACTGCAATGTAATCCACAAACGCAATAGGTTCTGCGCCAACACAGAGTAAGTCGTTGACGTTCATTGCCATACAGTCAATTCCTACTCCTGCCCACTGTCCTAACTTTGTAGCGATGGATAATTTGGAGCCCACTCCATCAGTTGCTAATGCAAGGTAATTGTCACCGAACTCGACTAGTCCTCCAAAACCGCCGGGTAAATCCACAGGTGCGCCTGGAGTTCCTGACTTTCGAACAGAACGGGATAATGCACCGACTAAAGCACCTACAGCATTTCCTTCTAGGTCGATATCTACGCCACTTCCAGCATAGTTCAACTCTTCTGCCATGACATCACCCAAACGCGCCACTCTCATCATGATGCCGATTCAATCTTGGATGCCAGCCATGGCAGTGAGAGGTCTAATCTGTGGTCAATACCACTGTGTGTTCCCGGAAACTCTTCCCATTCGTGAACTATTCCTAACTCATCCATACGTGTATGTAATTGCCTCAAGCCATACTGGATATTGTATTGGTCTTTGTCTCCGACATCAATCCAACACGGAGGTAGGTTTTGATGGGTTTCAATCATTCGAAGGGGGTCCCACTCAAGCCACTGCGCCCACTTATCATCATCGAATTTGCAGTTCTTGTCCACTGGTAAACTTCCGTCACTGTAACTTGCAGACATTGCTAAAATCATCAATGCGTGAAAATCATCGCTACTCATAGATGGAGTCTCTTTGATGTGTTTGAGGAATCCTTTCTCGCCACCATGCGGACCAATTTGTGTTAATGTTGAAGCCATCTCTATGCCGAATAGCAATTCAAACCCACAGTCTCCTGAATGGCAAGCAATTGCATCCCAGCAATCATCTTTCATTCCTCGAACAAGGGCTCCGTAGCCTCCACTAGATTTCCCTACCAAACCGAATCCAGATACGCCGTATCTGTTGGAAATTTCCTTCCGCAGGTCTTGATTTAACCAAGATCCCCAATTTCCGATAATTTCAGAATTCACAAATTGATTGCCACCAAGGCTGGTAAACGTGTCCGGCATAACCAGAATTGATGGTTTCATTTTTCCTTCTCTCACCAATCTTTCGTGGCGTTGAGGCAAAGTTTCACTGAATGCTCTCCAATTAGCTCTTGCAAAACCCGTACCAGTAAACGGTGCTAGGTAGATTATGCATGGAAGTGAGCCCCCGGAATTTGGAGGAATATGGACTACGATTTCTCTTTCAATCGGGTCCCCAAGTTGATTCTCTAGGTTATCAGAGGTGAAACAGAATCTCTCCAAAATTCCTCGGATGGGTTCAAAAGAGTGCTCCGGCATGAACCTGTGATGGGCATCAAGGAAATGTGCTTGGCGGTATTCCAATGGAAGCCAGTGGAGGTTGAATGATGCGGTTTAGTTGCAGTGGAAATGAAGGGGAAGAAGAGTTCAATCTCAATCATTATATGCATTCGCCAACGGCTGCAGATGTCCGGTTGGGGGATTTGATATGACTATCCAAGAATTTGATTTGCCCGCAAGATGGAGAACTTTGCTACTCGAGAACTACAGCGAAGCAATACACACAATCGAGGTTCAATGGCCTGATCTCAAGTCCTTAGAAGTCTCATATCGTGATATCGAATCCTTCGATCCAGACTTTGCTCGCTCAATCATTGAGGAGCCAGAAAACAATACTCAAGCCGCTAACCAAGCGCTCAGACAATTGGTTGCAGAATTAGGCTCTCCAAAGAAAATCCCGTTTGTGAGAATAATCGAGTTGCCTCCAGATTCATCTAGGAAAGTACGACAACTTAGAAGCGAAGATTTGGGCTCAATGATTTCCGTCGAAGCAATCGCTACCAAAATTGGTAAGGTTCTACCTCGAACATATGAGGGTGTCTTCATCTGTGCAGCGTGTGGTCACCTAAGCCGAGTAAATCAACCAAATGAGCAGGAATTGGTTGAACCGGTAGAGTGTTTCGAAATCGATGGTGGATGTGGTAGGAAAAAGAACCAAACAAAATTTCACCAAAAGGTCGAGGAATCAATCCTAATCGATACGCAATTCATCGAACTGCAAGAGCCCCCTGAAAACCTACGCGGTGGTGTTCAGCCAGAGAGGATTATGTGCATTGCAGAACATGACTTGGCAGGCAAATTGAATCCAGGAGACCGAGTTACAGCCAACGGCATGTTATTTGTCAGAAGCCAAAGAAAAGCAGGAAAAGATACACCAATCTTTGACATATTCATGCGAATTCACAGCATTCAAAGAGATAATATTCCGCTAGAAGAAATTCAAATTTCAGACGATGAAGAAAGGCAGATCAAGGAGTTGGCAAGGAGAGACGATATTCACGATTTATTGACTCGCTCAATCGCTCCGTCGATTTTTGGAATGAGTAGACAAAAGGAATCTCTCATGTTGCAGTTATTTGGAGGAGTTGCTTCCAAAGCCAAAGATGGTACAAGGCTTCGTGGCGACATTCACATTCTACTCATGGGAGACCCTGGTGTTGCTAAATCACAGCTACTATCATACATGTCTCAAATCTCTCCCCGTGGCCGATTTACTTCAGGTATGTCAGCATCAGCAGCAGGTTTGACCGCAGCCGCAGTTCAAGATTCAGCAGCAGATGGAAGGTGGACTTTAGAGGCTGGTGCACTAGCACTTGCAGACCTTGGGCTAGCAGCGATTGACGAATTCGACAAGATGAATGAAAATGACCGCTCTTCAATGCACGAGGCGATGGAGCAGCAGAGAATTTCAGTTTCAAAGGCGGGAATAAATGCAACTCTGTCCACCAGGTGTGCTATTTTGGCTGCTGCAAACCCCAAAGCGGGGCGTTTCCAGGCGGTTTCTGAGGTACCATTTACTCAACAAATCAATCTCAAACCTGCACTGATTTCGAGATTTGACGTGATTTGGTTGCTGACAGATCAGCCAGCAGCGGAGCATGATTCAATGATTGCAAATCACATCATGAACAACCGAGCAGGCTCAACCCCAGAAATTCTTATCGAACAGGGAAGCGAAGTCGACCCAGCAAAATCTGCAAGACACGAGGGAGTTGACAACAAGGAAGGAATTGTCAATAGAGAATTAATTAGAAAATACGTCGCATTCGCTAAGAGAACAATTCACCCAATGCTCACTGATGAAGCACAAGAAGCACTGCGGGAGTTCTATGTCGAGACACGTAGAAAGGGAGGCGAATCGCACGATTCAATATCAATCTCAGCTAGAGCTATCGAAGGCCTCTACAGACTTGCTCAGGCATCAGCAAGAGTAAGACTATCTGAAGTGGCAACAATAGAGGACGCTGAAAGGTCAATCCGCTTGACTAGATTCTGGCGCCACGAATTGATGGGAGAAAACTTCGACGAGACAACCTTGCAATCTGGAAAGAAAGCAAACACAAGAAACCGAGAGAGAACAATTCTGGAAATAGTGCGTAGAATTTATTCTGAAAGCGGCAAGATAGTAGATTTGAACGATGTGTTTACTGAGGCGGGTAGACTTGATATCAACCGCGATACTGCAGAAGATATCATTGAAGCATTGTGTAGAGATGGTAGATTGATGCGTCCTGGTGGATATGAAACACTACAACCTGTTTGATACGATGCTTCATATCAAGGAAATATTTCAGGTGCTAATATGGAACCTATCGGTGATGTAGCGAACCCTGCATCCCTAGACCCAGAAAGTCTTGGTTTCATGTGTGGAATAGAGGTTCATCAACAGTTGGCAACTGGAAAGTTGCACTCCAGACAACCAGGTGAACTTCATGACATCACTATCGAAACACTTCCGGAAGATTGGCAGCGTTATTACCGCAAATTACGCTCATCATCAGGTGAAGGCGGCGCAGTGGACGTCGCTGCAAGATTTGAGGCCCGTAGAAACCGGTCATTCGTGTACTGTCAAGCACCCAATGCAGGTTTAATCGAGTTGGACGAACAACCACCTTTGCCTCACGACAAAGACGCTCTGGATATCTCACTCACAGTTTCAGGAATGCTTGGAGCACACCCAGTTCCATTGCTACAGACAATGCGCAAAACAGTAGTCGATGGTTCCAATACAAGCGGTTTTCAGCGAACCACTCTAGTCGCTACAGACGGAATATTGGAAACGGATGGCGGCCCGGTTGGAATAGACGTACTTTGTCTAGAAGAAGACAGTGCTCGCAAGTTGGACAGCGAGTTGACTCCATCCGGCGAAGTAGTAACTTGGAACTTGGATAGGCTCGGGATTCCACTCATCGAAATTGCAACTGCGCCCGATGTTAAGACACCGGACCACGCAAAACAAACCTCGATCGCCCTTGGTAGAACATTACGAGACACGAGGAGAGTTCGCAGGGGACTTGGCAGTATCAGACAGGACCTTAATGTCTCAATTATGTGTGGAGACAGAGTTGAAATCAAGGGTTGTCAGGATTTAGAATGGATTCCAAGAATCATTAGATGTGAAATGGCTAGGCAGCTCCACTTTTTCAGGCTGGCAAACCGGCTTAGAGAGAGCCACGGCCTCCCTTTGCTCTCTAGTGATAGAAGAGAAGAATCAGAATCGATTACAGACCAAGTCAATGAACTACTGCCACTAAATTTGGTGGATGTTTCTTCAAGATTTGCCTATTGTGAGGCAAAGAGAGTGAAGCAAGGTCTTGCTGAAAAATCAGTAATGTTAGCGCTACCATTGCCAGGGTTCTCAGGCTTGATTGGGACAAAAGAATTTGATGCAGACGGCGCACAAATGCCACGCTTAGGGCGGGAACTCGCTGGAGCAGCAAAGTTAGCAGGCGTAGCCGGTGTATACCACTCTGATGAATTGCCTGCTTATGGAATCGAGCAGGAATTTGTGGATGCAACAAGGGAAGCATTGGATGGATGCGATGCTTTCGTATTGTGCTTAGCACCAAAATGGCAAGCAGAATTGGCACTTGAGAGTGTACTCAACAGGGCGCGTATGGCATTCGAAAGAATTCCTCAAGAGGTTAGAAATGTGGTCATCCGTAAAGGCTCACCAGAAGACGGTACTACAACTCCAATGCGACCTTTACCTGGCGGCGCGAGAATGTACCCTGAGACTGACATTCCTCCACTATCTATCTCACAAGACACGTGGAAACAGGTAATGGAAAACCTGCCAATGACTCAAGATGAAAGGCGTTCAAGACTAGAAAAGTTTGACATTAGCGAGGACCAACTTAAGCAGTTGCTTTCTAGAGAATTGGACGACCACTTCGTATCTCATTCACTAGGACTTCCCCAGAAAGCATGGGCTACGATGTTATTGGAAAATGAAGGTGATATAGGGCTGATGGCGCTAGTTCTTGCTGCAAAAGAAGCAGGGCATGTGACCAGAGAAGGAATGCAAATCTTGCTTGTAGAGTTTGACGGGAAAAACCCGACCATAGACCAACTTTCATCTAAAGCAGAAGAGTTGGGCTTGAAGCCTGCAGATGCTAGCGATTTAGCCGATATTGTTGCTAAGGTTGTATCAGATCGCCTCGATTTCGTAAAGGAAAGAGGCATGAGTGCCATGGGTCCACTGATGGGACTTGTGATGAAGGAATGTGGTGGCGCTGCAGATGGAAAACAAGTCAGTGCTCTCTTGCGAGAAGAAATCATGAGGCATGTTTGATGAGGCAAATACTCGTTGTATTTTTCCTGCTTACATGTTTTATGATTCCCAATTCAGTTGCTGATACAAGTAATCAAGAAAGTTGGGAAGTGAATCTTGAAAACGGATACATATCCACAAAACCGATTTTTGTCGATGACCAAGTTATTGTCAGAACATCTGGGTTTTGGACAGGGGAAGACAGACCTCATGTATACTCATTCGACGTTCAAAGTGGGATTGAGAACTGGCGATTTTCAAACCCTAATTCAACTAACCACGACATGAGCCCACTTCTTCACATCAATGCAGGCCAAGGTGAATGTGGCACCTGGTCAGACATGATTTTAGTAGCATGGACCGATGGCAGAGTTACAGCTCTACACCCGGATGATGGTAGCTTAATTTGGTCATCAATAACTGAGGTGGTAACTTGGGGAATAACTGGAGCAATGGCACAAGATGGTGAAAATCTGGTTGTGCCAACAAGACAAGGATTGTCTAGATTCTGTTTGAGCGATGGTACTGAAAATCTCAGGGTCGACTTACCGCAATTAGGTTGGAGAAATGGAGTAACTGTCACAGATGATAGTTACTTGTTAGGTAATGAAGAAGGTGTTCTCAACATTGTTTCTAAGAATGGCACTGTCACAAATTTAACCCTAAACCAAGGTATGATTCGCCATCCGCCAATAGTCACGACTGCAGGTATAGTCTCACATTTGCAAACTAGTTCAGGTTCTGCAATTTATCTCGATTCTGAATTGATTTCTGAAGAAGGAATGTCTCCAGCAATTCCTGTGAGGATTGGTAGCAAAGTGTACTTCGGAACAAGCGAGAGTGTTAGCGTATGGGTATGTGAGGCCGAATGTGTTCTAGAGGGAAGGTCAGAATTCCACACGAATGGTGAAATTACCATTCAATCGAGTGGAGAAGGCTCTGTTATGTGGTATCCAAGAAATACTCAGCAGGGAGGTTGGGGTTACGGAATTCCCGGTGAAGAAATCCAGTTATTTTCCTCAAGTCATGATACTTACGCCACTGCAGGAATGTCCTTTGGCCCTAATGGTGAGATGGCGTTTGGGAATGATGCAGGAGTTTTGATGGTCTTTTCAGACAAAGGAAATCTAGAATCAAGCCAACAAGATGAAAATCACAGTTCATCTTTCCAGGCACACCCAGCACATTTTCTGATGGTTGGTTTACTCCTAGGAATTGCTTATTCGATCTACAATTCCAATCGTGATTTGACAAACAAATTAGGTGTGCTACTGATACTTGTCGTAGCAATTTTTGCGCTACCATCAGTTTCTGAGATGTGGTCGGATGAAGTTAACAAACTCACAGAAGGCCCTGGGGATTGGAATGACGATTGGCCAGCCTCATGGAAAGAAACCCAAGTAGTAGTCTTTGAATTACCAGATCGCGAGGTTGCTATTGGAGGGTTGACTGGTTACGAGAATGTAGAACAGTTGACAGATGCTGCAGCTTTAGAGTTAGGCCTAACCATCGAAAAGGAATCCTATAGCCTTGGAACAATGGTTGTATCAGTCGATGGACACGAGTTGGAGGGCTGGGAATTCACTATCGATGGGGAAAGAACCCCGGTAGGAATTTCTCAAGCAGAGGTAGGCGAAGACTCTGTTGTAAGATGGTCAGCAGCGTGAAGTTGAAATCTTGAACCCCACAGGGCCTAAACATGGTAATGACCGACGGGGTACATGGAACAACTCTTGGCCCTGTTGAAATGCTAGTACTAAATGTAGTTCTCATTTCATTCTCCTTCTTCCTTCTATGCCGCCCTACCCAATCAGCAAAGCGTGAGATTTTGGTGTTAACAAGCATAACTACAGCTGCAGCAGCAAGCCGCATTTTACTCGAGCCATTCCCTAACGTTCAGCCACTGACTGTAATGTGTCTAGTAATGGGTGCATCACTAGGTGCTCGAAGAGGAATGGCGTTTGCTGTAATGGCTACAATGCTCTCTAACCTCGTTTTGTCACACGGACTTTGGACGTTCTTCCAGGCGACCGGGTGGGCCGCAGTAGCATTTGCAGGCTCAAGACTAGGACTTGTCATTGAGTCACAGGTTGCCATGAAGAGACTCCTTTATTCAGCCGTGTTCGCTTCAGTCTTATTCGACTGGTGGGTTTCACTCTCCGTTCTTTCAAGCCTAGCAACGGTTTCTGATTTCGGAATCTATCTTCTGAACGGATTACCATTCGATGCTATCCATGCTATTGCTAGCATTGCAAGCGCGGTTTGTATCGCACCATATCTAGCAAATTTACTGCACGTCGAGAC
>WTIV01000040.1:3190-5430 GCA_011525095.1 Methanobacteriota archaeon | reverse complement strand
ATAGATATCTCATGGGCTCCGTCACAGGTTGATGATTTCGATTACTACGTAATTTGGGTATCTGAATACCCACTGGATGACCTAACTGAAACTTGGGCAAGAGCAGGGACTGAACCTGGAATCTGTGGATGCATAGTAATGGACAAACAGTGGATTGATACTGAAAAGAGTCCTATCGAACTTACATTGAATACTGCTCTTTACGGAGGTAATAATCTTGCAACTTCAATCCCGCAACAGATAATGCCTGATGTTCCACTATACGTGGCGATAACTGTGCACGACGTTAAAGGAAATGTACATCTTGACAATCTAAACACTGCTACTGCTACACCGATTGATAATCTAGCAGATACTACACCGCCTGACAGATTATCTGGATTGAACCTCTATGACAGAGCAGGGGATGATGGTACTGCAGTAATGCTAGAGTTTGATTTGTCTGAAGATAGCGATGTTGCTTACTACGAAGTATACGCTGCTGCATTTACATTCACTTCTGTAGGCCAAAGTGGAACCGTAAAATCTCCTGTCGCAACTCTCGACAGGTCGCCAACACTGCCGCTTACAATCGATATTCTAGTGTTTGACACATTGGTTGTTCCAAATACACCGGTTACTGTTGCTGTAGTCCCTGTAGATTGGTCAGGTAATGCGTACAGGGACAATCTGGTTACTTCGACAGCTATTGCAATCGATGATGGAATTGAAGACGTAGGAGCTTATCTCCCTGATATTGAAGGCGTGTCACTCGAATGGGTAGATGATTCAATTCTCGTTTCCTGGGAACACACAACAGATCCGAACGTGAGAAGATATGTTGTATATATCTCGGATTCAGAGTTTGAGAATGTTGCAGATGCTACAAAGGTCGGTAACGCAAGTGTCTCCAATACTTTCCTTATCACCCCAGAAATCTTCCCAGAGTTATCCAATGACTCTTCGTGGTGGGTTGGAGTTTCTGCTAAGGATGACGTGAACAATAGAAAGGTCATCGAATCATTCAGAATAGACCCAGTTGATTCAACTGGAGGTTCTGGAGAAGGTGACGACGGTAAAGATTCTACAACAGATTTGGGAGAATTACTCACAACTGATAACATGATTATCGCAGGAATGGTTCTAATTTCACTCCTACTACTACTTCTAGTGGTCAGAGGAAGAGGCAAAAAGCCTGCAAGAAACAAAGAATGGGAATTACAAGAGGCTACTTGGGGTATTGAAGCACGCTCTGGTTGGGACGATGTGGGTTCATTTGGTGGACAGGCTCCACCACCAGTTGCAGCACCACCATCAATTCAACCGGCTCAGCAAAATGACATCTATGCAGCTGCTCAAAGAATACAACAGCCAAATCAACCTGCTATGCCACAGCGTTGGGAACAACAAACTCAACCTGTACAACAACAACAACCACAAGGTGGAATAGACACTTCCTTCTTAGATGACCTGTTGTGATGCCATGATGGAGGGACCAAAAAGTGCGGTTTTCACAACCGTAAGGGCCAGAGATGGACACCTATTCCATCTGGATTACCACCTTGATAGATTGTCACGTCATGCTGAAAAACTAGGAATTGAAATTCCCGATTTCGATATACCAGAAGGTCTAGATGGTTTGGTTCGTATCCAAGTTGATTCAAATGGCGCTCAGTTTTCGACCAAACCATTCTACCAAGAAATTCACATGGAGGCAGAGGGTGTAACGGCACCTGCACCTCGATGGACAAGGAAGATTTCTGGCACTAAACACGGCGATTGGGATGCCTACAGGAAAATAACCACCGATGCATTTAGCAAAGGAGCAGACGTCGCTTTACTAGTACACGAACACTGCATCGTAGATGGTGATAGAGTCATGCCCATAGTGCTTGACGAAGACGGGGTTGTTTGGATAAGTGGTTCGGAATTTGGCGGTGTTGATTCAGTTACATATGACGTGGTGAAACCACACATTGAGAAATCTGGTTTTGTAATTAGTGAAGGTCGACTAAATGAGAGGTTAGTGGCTCGTGCAAAGGAAGTTGTGCTACTAGGAACCGGCATGGGCGCTGCCAGACTTACTGTCCTAGATGACGTCGACATTGGGGACGGAAGTTCATTCCTGCAACAAGTTTGCATTGAAGCACTTGGAGAGGATTGGCGATGATTGACAGATTAATTCAATCGGAAGGAGAAGACAGAATCTTACTCCTATCTGGTGGTCCTAAATCTCATCTTGCCACAAAGAGTATGATGGC
>WTIV01000040.1:0-3090 GCA_011525095.1 Methanobacteriota archaeon | reverse complement strand
TTACAATATCCTCCAAAGGAGGGAGAAATCCTAGCGATTCTATGGCTGGTTGATGAATGGATTGAGGATGATGTAGTCTATCCTGAATTGCCCAATCCTGTTAGAATTGATGGGGAAAAATCATCCCACACAGATCTAGAACATGCAGATATCGTCAAGCGAATAAAGAAATCAATTGTAACAGGAGAATTGTATCAACTGAATTTTGGAAGGACTTGGGAGGGGCCATTAGCAGAAGAACCTGCAAACATATTCCACAGATTATCAATCAATAACCCTGCACCATTTAGCGGATACATTGAGGCTGCTGACTTAGGTTTGGCTTTAGCATCATCCTCTCCAGAAATACTGCTAGAAACAAAGGATGGGGAGGTAATGACTGCTCCAATCAAAGGAACTAGGCCAAGAGGCTCAGATCATGACCAAGAATCTCTACTCAGAAGAGATCTAGTTCACGACCAAAAAGAGCGTGCAGAGCATCGAATGCTGGTTGATCTTGAGCGCAATGACTTGGGTATTGTTTCAAAACCCGGCAGCGTACATCAATCAAGATTTGATGTTGAAGCATATGCTAACGTCCAGCATTTAGTCTCTCAAGTGAGAGGGGTACTTGACGACGACAAGGATGGGATTGATGCCCTTCAAGCACTATTTCCCGGAGGCAGTATAACCGGATGTCCGAAGACTGTTGTATGTGCCGCAATCGACGAATTGGAACAGAGACCCAGGTCGTTCTGGACCGGCTCAATGGGTTGGATTGACCTTCATTCTGGCGACTCGACGTGGAATATCATGATTAGAACACTCGAGGCAAGATACACCACGGAAGGCTGGCAAGGTACTGTTGTTGCCGGCGGTGGGATAACTATCGAAAGTAACCCTGAATCAGAAGTTGCTGAGGCGGTATGGAAAGCCGCAGCTTTGCGAAGGGCTTGTGGTTGGTTGAGCAACAATACAAAGCCGATGAACAAAGGAGAATTAGGCATCTACCCTCTTTACCTAGAACAACAAAAATTCGAAATCGAAGACAAATTCGACCTGCGCGTTGCTTTCATAGATAACTTGGATTCATTCTCATACAACATCATCCACGCCTTGCAAATGTTTGGATGCGAAGTAGATGTAATCGACGGGCGTGGACAAATTGTTGACTTCGACCATGATGCTGTTGTTATCGGACCTGGCCCCGGAAGACCTGAAATTTCTCCAGTTACAATGCATGCTGCCAAACTGGAAATTCCGGTTTTGGGAATCTGTCTAGGGCATCAAGCAATTGGATTGTCAAGAGGAATGGATTTGATTGAAAGTCCGTACGGCCCCGTCCATGGAGTACCTTCAACAATAATCTCAAACGGTAGTGGGCTAATGGAGGAAGGGCGTTACGAGATGACAAGATACAACTCTCTAGTATTGGCAGGCTCAGGCGAATTGGAAGTCACTGCAAGTGATGAGACTGGCTCTCTACCCATGGAAATCAGAGATGGAAATACCTACGGAATTCAGTTCCATCCCGAGTCTATTGGCTCACAGAAAGGAATGCTTGTGCTTGCTGAATTTTTACGTCGAGTAGCGCATGCTTGAAGTGGAGATTATTGCTCGGGTGTAACATGCCGACCTGCCGCCATTGCTACAGTGTCTACCCCCGTGAACAATTCATTCACGGAAATGGACCAAAAGCACAAGTCTGCGTCCGCTGCGGCGTGGAAAAGGGACTGGTTACTGAAGATGAGGTTGCATCTCTCTACACCAGTTCAAATGCAAACGCAAGATTCTCGGCCCTAGCACGAAGGTGGTCTCCTCTAATGTGGCTCTCTGTCCTATGGACTGCATGGATTGTGTTCCTGAATGAAGTCGACCCTTGGGGACTTTACACCCTAATTCTACTAGGCGTATTCACACTAATCGTTCCTGTATACATGCTATTCTTCTCCTCCAAGCATATGGCGGTAATGACAAGACTTACCCCTGATTACGAGAGACCAAAAGGCCACTGAAAGAGTCAGAAGGTGATTTAGTGTCTGAGGAAATTCATGATGCTGAACTTGTAGAAGATGACGATTTTTTACAGGGCGAAAAGGTGGGCTTCTCTAGCCAAACAAATATCGGAAAAATGGTTGCACTAGGACTTGTAGCTCTGCTTCTATCTTCCACAATCCTCTACACAATCTTGTCCGATGATGATGAAAAAACAACATCGGCTGAAAATGAAATTGCAGCAGCAGACTCTTCGATATTCGTCACTGATGGCACAGGTGCATCGATAGATGTAGATCCAATCGATATGACATTCTTTGCCAGTAGCGTCGGAGAAGATGCTGCTGAACCAAGTATTGGAATAACCTCTACCGGATGTGTATTCTTCATCGCTTTTGAGAAGGTGATGAGGTCTTGTGATTATGGCGAAACCTGGGAAGCAAAGCAAGACCCTGTTGCATGTTCGCCTACTACAAGTGACCCATACGGATGGGTTGACCCAATAACAGACAGAGTGTTTGGAGTACAGATGATAGGATTAGAAACATCCTGGATTTGCTGGAGTGATGATGATGGAGAGTCTTGGTTAGGTAACCCACACGACTCTGGAACCACTCCTCTCAACGACCACATCAAGCTCGCCACCGGACCTTGGACTAGCGCAGGTTACGGCGCAGTAGGACAAATCACTGGCAGCGTAATCTATGAAACGGCTGTATACTATTGCTACAACAAACTCGCTGGTATCTTCTGTTTCACTAGTTTCGATGGTGGAGCAACATTCGACACCGGTGGCCTGATTGTCGGACTAGCAACAACAAATGGCGGACTGCACGGTGCAATCTCAACCGCACCTGACGGAACTGTTTACGTAACTCCTAGAGTAGCAACACCTACAGTAATCGTCTCCAAAGACAATGGATTCTCATGGTTTGAAAGAACGATGGGAGAAGATGCTGGCACACCCAATCCGAGAAAGAATTCCGAAGTCTCAACCGACACGGATTCTAATGCATATCACCTTTGGACTGGTGCTGATGAAGGAATTTACCTAGCAAGAAGCACAGATTCCGGTGAGAGTTGGGAACAGGAAAGTCTCAGAGTAAGCCCTGCTGG
>WTIV01000185.1 GCA_011525095.1 Methanobacteriota archaeon | reverse complement strand
CCCAGGTTTGGGATTATTGAACCACTTAGGATATTGAAAGCTGTAGACTTACCCATACCGTTGGGTCCGAGTATACCAACAACAGATTCCTTTGATGGAGTTGGTAACCTGAATAGCCTGAATCCGTTCAATGAGTACCTGTGTATCATATCACTTTCCAATTCAGCAGGTAATTGAGTAATTATTAATGCGTCATGAGGGCACTTGTTTACACAAATTCCACACCCGATACAAAGCGACTCAGAGATATGCGGTTTGCCTGTTGATTCATCCATGACAACGCATTCTTGCCCATTCCTTACAGGGGGACAGAATGTCATACATTCATCCATGCATTTCTTTGGTTGACAATTGTCTTCCTTCAGAACTGCTACTCGCAAAATAATCCCCCCTAGTTGTTTCGTTGAATATTATGTTCATCAATCAGCCGGTTGAATATGGCCTAAATCGCCCATTAGAGGCGAATGCAATATCGACCAAAGGTCGTGTATCAAACAAGTCCCTTGACGTGCTCGTGTCCAGAGATTAGCTTGGTGGTGCATGGAGTTGGGAACTTCATGCTAGCCTTGCGAAGAGCGTCTTTAGCGACTAGGTAGTGTTCTGGAGTGAACTTGAGTGAGATGATTCTTTGGCCACGCTTTACTCTAGCTGCGGTTCCAACATTCTTACCGAATGCACATCTCATACCTTGAGATACACGGTCAGCACCTGCACCAGTTGCCTGCTTGTTCTCTCTTAGAACGTGATGAGGGTAAGTGTGGATTCTCAGAGCATAGTTCTGCGCACCAGCCACCTTACGAATGGTTGAGTTGGAGATAACACGCGCTGCTTCCAGAGCTGTGTGCCTGATTTGGCAAGACTCATCTGCGATGAGGTTCAGTTCCATTAGGAACTGACCTGTCTCAGCAGCACGGCGGTTTCCAACGTGGAATTGCATAATTCTGTTGTTTGGAACACCACCGATATACTTGCGTCGAGTATATGCTGGACCTTTCAGTCTGCGGTACATCTTTGCGGGCTTACGTGCCATGCTTGATACCTCCGGGCGAGTTTGCGACCCACCGTCCCTATATGACCATACCGATTGCATTTTTTTGCTTGCTATAGGGGTAAAGGTCATGTTTGGGCTGTGGTTAGCGAGGCACGATGTCAGGCTGGCGCAGGCTACTTGAAGAAGAATCTGAGCATCAATGGCTATCTTTCGCAATCTTCAGTATAATCGTGATTATTGGCTCAATATTAATCGATTGGTCGAGCGATTTGTCCGGTGTACAAGAAGGAAGTTCGTTGGGAGTCAATGGACTTGTAATGGACTCAACAGATGATTCTGTTTTGTACCAGAGCGAAGATGGGAATATCATCAATTACAAAGGTCAAGAAAACTCAGCACAGTACGCTACTTGTCTAGAAGAGTATGGAGATTTGACACTAGCATGCCTCGGGACTGAAGGGATGGTGGCTTTCATTGGAGACGGAGGAGACGAGTGTGATACAGAATGGTGTCAGTTTAGCATTGGAGAAAACCTCACTGCATCTCAAATCTCGGGTAATGGCTTGGCATTACTTCTAATCGTACAGGACGGAACAAGTGACTCTCTCGCTGCGATGTGGTATGGCGATTCAAATCCACAACCTGTTGTTAGTGAATTTGAGGAGACTATGTATCTGGAAACTATCATTCCAACCGAGGAAGGATGGTTGATCGGTGGTTCTTGGCAAGCGCCACCTAATTGGCTGGGCTCCAATCCTGCATCTCCGCCAAAATATGAATTGATTATTGAGGCTACCTGGGACGGTATTGCAGCTCCTGCGATAGAGGTTGTTCACGTTGGAGGAGAAGGTGTGATTCATGGCTTATTCGAAACCCCAGATGGTTACATAGCAACCGGAACTTCAGATACTTACCTAATCTCTGAAAAGAGTGTTGAAGCAATTGGGATCTCGAGCCGAGTTGCAACCGATGATAAGAACGGGAAGGTATGGCTATTCGGTGATATCGGCTCCAAAACTGTCGCAATTGTTTCCGGAAGTGAAATCACTGTCGAGAAATTACCCGAGCCGTTGGAAATTATCCCAACATATGCTACATGCGATGAAGATGGAATGATTTCTGTCCATGGCTCAGATTATTCTGACGAAATTTCTGCATTCTCTATAGATAGCAATGCTAGGACTTCAATAACTAGCCTTAGAGGAATTTTAGACCTCGGATTTATTCTTGTTTCTCTACTGATTTTATCTATCATGGGTTGGAATATCACCGATGCCATACGTAAGGGAGAAGTTTTCTGATTTTTGTTCAATCAATCAACTTCGTCAACATAAACTAAGGGCAGTATTTACGAACCCCCTCAAATGTGCTACAAGCCTAGCGCAAGCGATGGATGTGTACGGATGGCGAAGAGAGGGATGATGGACCAGTATATGGACATCAAAACTGAACACTCAGATTCAGTACTCTTCTTCCGCATGGGTGATTTCTACGAACAATTCCATGACGATGCGGTGGTCGCATCAGAGGTGCTTGGGCTTGCCCTAACCAGCAGGGACAAGAAGGCTGCAGAACCAATTCCAATGGCAGGATTTCCTTGGCATGCGCTTGAAGATAACCTCAGAGTTATGTTGCAAGCCGGTTACAAAGTATGTGTTGCTGAACAAGAAGAAGAACTCAGAGAAGGTGCTAAACTACTGGAAAGAGTGGTTACAAGAGTCTACACGCCCGGTTCCCTTTACGAGGAAAGTCTGATCGGCACGGATGATGTTGCAGGTTTGGCAGCCATCTCAATCAAGAGTGACGGATTAGGGCTAGCGATACTTGACGCATCAACAGGTCACGTCTGGACAATGGAGCATCATGGCGATGAAAGATGGTCTAGACTGCTTGATGATTTATTGCGCAGTAATCCAAAAGAATTGATTTTCTCACCAAGAGATGCAGAAAAAGAGAGTCTTAGGGCTGTGATTTCCCAACTAGATGGAGTAACTCTTTCACAACATTCTTCCTCAAATCGAAAAGGGCAAGATGCCTTGAAAAGTATACTCGAAGTTGCTGACTTAGGACACATTGACCTTGGAGATTCTCCGCTTGCAATGGAAGCTGCAGGACTCGCGGCTGATTATCTTGCAGCAATGCACATCGTCGATTCAATCGATTTCAAAGAAGTCGAGATTATGCAGCCTGATGGAAACATGATTCTAGACCAAACTACTCTCAGAAATCTGGAGTTAACTCAAACTCTATCTGGAGAAAAAGAAGGTTCTCTAATCGGTGCGATAGATAAGTGTCGCACGTCAATGGGAAGAAGGACATTGAAGCAATGGATATTGAGGCCCCTTGCACAAAAAGAAGCGATTGAAGAGAGGCAAGATGCTGTTGCGTCAATCGCGAGGTCATCAAGAAGGCTAGATGATTTGAGGGAATGTCTCAAGGGACTAAGAGACATGGAAAGACTGGCCACACAGTTATCCTACAATCGATCGGGAGGTCGTGACCTTGTAGCCATCGGGCTAGCCCTTGAAAGGATGCCTAGATTGAAGTCAATTTGCAGTGAGGTCGACGACTCGTTGTTGAACAAATTATCCAACGATTTAGATGTGCTCGAGACAATGCGAATCGACATCCAAGCAAACCTGAATGATGAACAACCTCTCTCAATGAGAGATGGAGGAATAATTAGAGAGGGTATTGACAAGAAACTGGATGACTTGAGAGATGCTGCTGCTGTCGGACATAAGTGGTTCAAAGACCTAGAAATTAGGGAAAGAGCAAGATTGGATATCCCATCTCTCAAAGTCAGACATAACAGACAAATCGGTTGGTATATCGAAGTCACAAAAACACATCTTGGAAAGGTCCCAGAGGATTGGAATAGAAGACAGCAAATGACCAATGGAAACAGGTATGTCACGGACGAACTTGTCGAGTGGGAGGACAAGTTGGTTACAGCGGCGACAAAAGCGAATGCAATAGAGTATAACATGTTCAGAGATTTGAGAGACAGATGCAAAGAAAAATCACGGACTCTGGGCATGATTAGTTCTTGCGTAGCGCAAATAGACACCCTTCAGTGCTTTGCTGAAATCGCCCGAAACCGTTCATGGACTAGACCTGTAATCTACGATGATTCTAGACTGATTGCAAAGGGACTACGTCATCCTGTTCTTGAGGTGCAGTCTGGATTTGTTCCCAATGACATAAAATTGGATAAAAAACGGAAATTCCTGTTGATAACCGGCCCCAATATGGGCGGTAAATCAACTCATTTGAGATGTGCCGCATTGCTATCTGTCCTCGCTCAAGCTGGTTCTTTCGTCCCCGCAGACAGCGCTCATGTTGGCTTGGTTGACAGGATTTTCACGAGAGTTGGAGCGTCTGATGACATCAGGAGAGGGCGTTCTACATTTATGATGGAAATGATGGAGGTGGCCCACATTCTAAAGAGGGCTACAGATAAATCTTTGATTTTGCTTGACGAAATTGGAAGAGGTACTTCGACGTTTGATGGACTATCAATCGCTTGGTCGGTAACAGAAGATATCTGTAACAGAATACATGGAAGAACGTTATTTGCAACGCACTATCACCAACTCATCGGATTGGAAGGAGAAGCACCTGGCCTGGTGAATGTTCATGTTCAGGTCGCTGAATCCGACGGAGAATTGAAATTCCTACACACTGTTGCAGATGGACCATGTGACGATTCATACGGAGTTCAAGTCGCTGCTCTGGCGGGACTGCCCCGGCATGTTGTAGAGCGGTCAAATGATCTGCTTGGATTCTTAGAAAGGCAAGCCCATGGTGCAAAGGCTGGAGAAAAAGGCGCACCTACGGCACGCAGTGCTGGCCAGTCATCACTGCTTGGTTTCGTTGGCCAGCCACAAGTCAGGGTCGAAAAAGACCCAATTGCAGAAGAAGTCAAGAAGGCATTGGCAGAAATTGACCCGGATTCAATGAGCCCAAGACAAGCACACGAGGCGATATACGATTTACAAAAAATTCTGGAGGGTAGGAGATGAGCAATCCTTCTAGAATTAAGCAACTCGATGAACGGACTATTGGCCACATTGCAGCAGGAGAGGTTGTAGAAAGACCTGCGCAAGTCGTGAAAGAGTTGGTCGAAAATTCGATTGATGCAGGCTCGAATAACATCACTGTAGAGATTGAAAGAGGTGGATTTGATTTAATTCGCATCTCCGATAATGGTTCTGGAATTCATGAAGAAGATTTACCTCTATCGCTAGATAGACACGCTACCAGTAAGTTGTCTACTGAGAGCGACTTAGCCGAGATTGGAACACTGGGCTTTAGAGGCGAAGCACTTGCAAGCATTGGTATGGTAAGCAAACTGACAATATCTAGCAGGCCTGCAAATACTGAAGGCCGTCAAATAATGATGGATAACGGAGACAAATCGGCAATTCAACCGATTGGAATTGCCGAAGGAACGGTAATCGAAGTCTCGAATATTTTTGCTAAACAGCCTGCAAGGCTGGCATTCCAAAGAAGGCCAGCAACTGAAACAAGCAGGGTTGTAGACGTTGTAGTATCTCACGCAATCAGTCATCCTGAAGTAGGCTTCAGATTAATCAGTGATGAAAAGACGATTCTAGAAGTCCCCGCAGTCGAGGATATCGAAGATAGGTTGTACGATGTTCTGGGTAGACAAGCAGGTAAAATGATTCCAATTTCGTCTCCGCCTACTGACTCTGATGCGCCCGGAGAAGAAAGTTGGAGCGGATGGATATCAACTCCTGATATTACGAGGGGCAAAGGTGATGATATTCACATCTTGATTAACGGAAGGCCCGTAGCGGCTCAGCCGTTTTTGCAATCGATTCGCAGAGGATACAGAACAAGGCTGATGCAGGGCAGACATCCAGTTGCCGTATTAATGTTGGAATTGCCTAGAGGTGAAGTAGATGTAAACGTACATCCAACAAAGAGGGAGGTCCGTCTGAAAAATTCTTGGCGAGTGCTCGAAAGATTGGAACGTTCGATTGCCTATACCCTGGAATCTACTCCTACAGAGCCTGAATCCAGTGGTGGAATAACAGGAATTACTTCTTTGTCACCAGATACGGAAGAAAAAAGAGTTGTTGAGAAACCAGCATGGGCACAGTCAGCTCAAATCTCTTTGACTGGCGAAAAGCCACTTGAAGTGAAAAAGAAGGAGAAACCCAGGCCAATTTCCCAACCTGAATCATCGCAAAAAACCATCACCGGTATCAAACCAATATCGCCTGCTTTATCTCTTGGTGAAAGAAATCTACACCGGCATGCAGGTTTTGATACAGAGGATATCGACAAGACTGAACCATTGGGCCCTGTTATCAATGATTTACCTGAGATGGAGCCGTTGGCTCAATTCGCTGATTCTTACATCCTCGTACAGGCTGGAGAGGAGTTGCTTCTAATCGACCAGCACGCGTTACACGAAAGAGTACGTTATGAGAGACTGAGATATGACGAGTCACTTTGGCAGCCTCAAGAAAGAATCACACCAGTGCCCTTGGAACTTGATGTTAGACAGATAGCAAGGCTTGAAGCGAGAATTGGAGATCTTACTGACATTGGATTTGTAATACAAAAGAACGCAGCGGGATATAGCATAATCAGCGCCCCAGCACTACTTTCAGCAAGTGAATTAGAGCCCTTTATCCACGATATACTTCTAGATATGACTGAGGATGGTGCTCCGATTGAGACAATCGAAGCAAGGAAAGACCATCTCGCATTCCTAAACGCCTGTAGAGGTGCAGTAAAAGCAAATGATAAACTGAATTTATCGCAAATGAGAAGGTTGCTAGACGATATGCGTAGAATCCCAAATCCGTGGGCTTGCGTGCATGGTAGGCCTACTGCGATGAGAATCCCGCTGAACGCTCTTGACCATCACTTTGGACGTCATGGATGAACGGTCACATCTAAGCCACAGTCAATCAGCTGGTCAAGATAGGAAGGCCAAGCTACTTTGTGTAAATCTGATCCTTCTACTAATCCACCACAGATGGATGCTAACAAAATTGCAGTCATCTGAATCCTATGATCGTCATACGTCTTGACAATTCCATCAGGCTTCTTTGGTTGTTGTCCGCCTCGGATAGACAATCCATCAGAATTTATTGTGGACTTAATTGAAAATTGAGAAAGTAAATCTGCGGTCCTAGTAATTCGGTTCGATTCTTTGTAGGCTGCGTGTTTTGCACCGGTTATTGTGCCACCTTCACCAAGAGCAAGCCAAGCCGCCATAGGCGTGATTAAGTCATTCGAATCCCTTAATTCGGTATTGTCTAGGAGATGACCAATTGATTCTGAACTGTCAGGAGCATTTTCAACACCAAGATTTGCTAATTTAGCAAATGCCATCATCGAAGCATCGGGTGGGATGATTACATCTGGGCAAGATACAATCCACGGTTTACCTGGAATCTCTGCACCAGTTCTTTTGCACAAATCCCAAGTTAACTCAGAATGATTTCGGGACACTGCATCACCTTTTGTGGTAATTGAGAAACCATTAGTCCGAGGTGTCATCAACAATATAGAGGAATGAAATTGAGAGGTTTTTGAAACATCAATCTCGACTGATTCGAGATTAAATGGCCCTGTAATTTCCATTGGATATTCGCAATCATTACTCTTTGTGGCAACTTCAACACCGAGTGATTCCGGAAGAAGTAAGGAACTCCTTGCTCGAAGGCTAGAGTCGCCATCTAATACTATTTTGAAATCACACGTTGCTGCTTGTCCAATTAAAAATCTGAGAGCTGTTCCACTATTTTTACAGTCGAGTGTTGAGGATGGCTGACGCAATTCACCACCCCTCATTACTTCACCATCCCACTCAATGCCCAAGCTCGAAAGGCAATCGATCAGGGCTTGGACGTCTTCCCCGACCTCCCACATCAAAATTCTTGTGGGGTTATTATCCATACTAGCAAGTGTTAACCAACGCATTGAGTGACTTTTGGAGGGAGGGAGTTTTAGCAAACCAGAAAGGTTGCTGGGATTGATTTCTAAAACCGAATTAGAGGGATTTGAATCTTGGGAGAGTGGATTAGAACTACCTCCCATGCCCTTGCCAGCACGGACTTAGTCATGAAGTCATCCAATGCGCATGTTGAAGTGCATCATTTGTCTGCGTTATTACATGGTCACCGACGCATTGAATAGGCCTCTGCGTGACCTGAGAATCTCATTGACGGACAAATGCAACATGAGGTGCAGATATTGCATGCCTAGAGAGCACTTTGATGGACACGAATTCCTCTCAAGAGAAGAAATCCTAACCTACGAAGAACTAGCATTTGTTGTTGAATCTTTAGTTCCTTTAGGTCTACAAAAAATTAGACTAACTGGGGGCGAGCCACTCCTGCGAAGAGATGTTTGTGATTTCATCAAGATGCTGCCAAAAGAGTTAGACTTAGCAATGACCACAAATGGTCTACTTCTAGAAAAATTCGCTGTTGAACTTGCTGAATCCGGACTAGACAGAGTCACGGTTTCACTTGATGCATTAGATGTCGAAACATTCCAAGCAATGGGTGACACTAAGGAAACTCCAGAAACAGTATTACGGGGCATAGAAGCAGCAAGATTGGCTGGACTGAAAGTCAAGGTAAATGCAGTAATTAGAGCGGGATACAATGAACATTCTGTTGAAAAAATTGCTGAGAGATTCATTGGCACTGATGTCATTGTAAGATACATCGAATTCATGGATGTTGGTGAAACAAATTCATGGGATAATGGTGAAGTAATTACTGGTGAAATGATGCGCAGTATGCTAGAAAACCTATCACCCATCGAGCCAAATCACATTGGTGAAGTTGCTAATCGATACAAGCGTGGCACTCAAGAAATAGGATTCATTGAAAGCGTTTCAAAGCCTTTCTGTGGAGATTGTAACAGGGCGAGAATTAGCGCAGACGGTTCTCTCTACACCTGCTTGTTTGCATCGAAGGGTAACGATTTGAAATCGATGCTTAGAATGGGTGCAAACAAGAGTCAGATAGCTGATGCCGTGCGAAATATCTGGTCGAAGCGAGATGATGCATACTCTGAGACTAGGGGGAAATTTTCTAGCGAAAAGGTCGAGATGTCCTTTATCGGTGGCTAAGCAGTCGTTGGTAGTTTGATTGTAGCCAAAATTGTGTTACTACCTTTGTCGACTAGCTGGAAAACGTGGTCCCCATTATTGCATTCAATTTCCTCGCAATTAATCACGAAATAATCACCTTTTGTAACAGACCAACCTGCGTCTCTATCGTGGAAAGAGACATTGGTGCCAACTGTACCATATACATCGGAGTCGTCAACAAAGCCATAATGCTCCTTCAGGCTTTGTCCCGTCTGGTTTACAATCGACCATTCAACTTTTGATGGGTCCAATGATTGGTCTATACTAGTGATCGAAACTACATGATATCCATTTGATAATGCCCTAACTGAAATTGACGCTTTTGGGTCAGCCTTCTCAACATTGTCCAATGTTGTAGACATCATGACGAAAACCATGCTTGTCAACAATACGGTAATCGCTAGCAATAGAACAGTCGCGATGACTGGGCTTACCGCCTCATCGTCTCTGTTCATGTTAATCCCTAGCAGACAAATGACTTGAATCAACCGCTTGTTTTCGTGCTAATTTGCCACATTCCGTTAGTTTGGAACTGCTTTCAAACTACCCAGAACATCTTCCGACAGGTTACAGCACGCCAAATTATTCCTTTGGTGAGCCTGTTAAACATCATATTCAATATCCAATCAGGCAAACGAAACAGCAAGCTTCCAATTTTGAAAGAGCGCTTGGAATTTGCCATTACTTTGCCCATCTGCTTCTTCCAAATTTTTTCATATTCTTCTAGAGGAAGTCCCGATTTCAGGTGTTCGGCAATCACATTCCCTGCAATTCTACCACCTATCATTGCGATGGTGATACCAGCACCATTTGACGGTAAAACCATACCAGCTGCATCTCCAACAAGTACGTAATTACCCTTTACGAACTTCTTGATTGTGCCTGACATAGGCAAAGAACCCGCACCATTAAAGGTGATTTCTCCATTGTATTTTGCCACGAACTCATCAGTATACTGATTCAGATTCTTACCCTTGGAAAAACTCCTTTGTATACCCAACCCAATGTTAGCCCCACTAGACTTTGGGAACATCCAGGCGTAGCCTCCTGGAGCCATTGAACCAAAGTGAAGTTCGACCGCCTCTCCAAAATCTCCGTCCATCAACACGAATTTCACCGGTATTTTTGTAGATTCTTCAGTCCAGTAATCTCTTCTGATTACGCCATTGTGGCCACCTGCATCAACTATGACTTTGGCAGTTATTGTATCTCCATTCCGTAGGATGACAGAATTGCCTTCCACTTTGTCTACACGGGAGTTGACTAGATATTCAGCCCCTGATTCTTTTGCTAGATCGACTAAAAACTCGTCATGAGCAACACGATTAAGGACATATCCATCAAAATCGAACTTCAATGGTTTGCCAGATGGAGGTACAATGTGCATTTCTTTGGAATGGCGGGAAATCGCTGAATCCGGAGTTTGGAATAAGTCGTCCATGTCCGGAACGTCAGGACATAGTCTGCGCATTTCATCGTTTGTGGGAACTAATTCGCCACATTGAAGAGGAGTTCCAATGGGATCTCTCCCGTCAATTACCAGCACGTCAGCACCTCCAAGGGCTGCGTATCGTGCAACGGTACTACCGGCAGGACCCCCGCCAATCACGATGACTTCTCTATCGAAAGATTGAGACATGCAAAAAACCTCACTTGTGACGATTTTGAACCATATCGACTAGATGTTTAAGCAATTGCTTTGCCTCGCAATCTGGGAAAGAATCTAGATTATTTGTTGCTCTCTCTAAGTGGTTTTGTATCAAAATCTCGGTGTAGGTCATGCTGTCTCCAAAATTAAGTAAAGAAATGAACTCATCGAATAACGAATCTTCGAAATTGTGCAAGATTTCAGCAAATCTGGTCCTTTGACTTCCGTGCAATATTGTTAATGCATGAATAATCGGCAAAGTCATTTTGCCTTCGTATATATCAGATCCTCTTGGCTTGCCCATTCTCTCATCGCCACGGATATCCAAGAGATCATCTACTAACTGGAATGCTATTCCAATTTGCATTCCAAACTCAAACAATTTCTCACAAGATTCCTCATCGGCATTTGCAATTAAACCCGCACCTTTGCAACCTGCTGCAAATGGCCCCGCAGTCTTACCACTAACAATATCCAAGTAATCCTCAGGAGAGGTAGAGAGGTCAAGTATGTGGTCTATCTGAGTAAATTCAGCACTAGCGAGTCTCGAGCAGTAGTGAGCCATCACATCAACAACTTCTTTCCTATACCTACCACCTAGGCCGAATCCCTGTGAAAAGAGCCAATCACCTGCAATTATCGCCTTTGCTTGCCCGTACTTTGCATGTATAGTGTCATGGCCTCTTCTGGTGAGAGATTCGTCATTTATGTCATCGTGAACTAAACTCGCTGTGTGAATGAATTCATTGGACATGGCAAAGGGAATGATTTCATCCAGGTCATCGCCTCCAGCTAACTCATAAGCCAGCATAACCATAATCGGTCGGATTCTCTTTCCTCCCGCAAGGACAACTTGACCTGAAACTTCAGCAACTTCACCGAATGTGGCTGATTGCTCCTCAATGATGGCTTCTAAGTTGGCATTAACCAAATCACGAATCGCATCAATCCTGTCAAGCGCCTCATTGTCCTCCATGGCCTTCCCACAAGGGTCGCCTTCTTAACGAGTGGCTGACGCCCACAGCATGCCGGCAACGCCGGCCGAGGTGTGAAAATGAGTGGAGAAGACCGCTTTGAGATACTACTAACTCCTGAAATTGGAGATGGAGTAAACACTCATGTTCAGAAATTCATTGAAAGTTCACCTGACGGACTAAAACTCGAAGCTAAACATGTACCACACGTTGAAACCGCCCTAGAACTTCTATCTGAAGGACATGGAGATATGGTTCCAGTATCTGGGGAATGGTGGTATTATAACCGTTCAAGAGAATTTTCAGCAGCACTTGTTTTACCAAGACGTGAACCTACCAGGGTATTGGTTGGAGATGATAAGCCAGAATACATCCCAAAGAATGGAATTATTGTAGCAGATTGTGAAGTTCTAAGACGGCAAATGCTTCGCCTAAGAAATGACTTGAACGTTAAGTTACCAAGTGATTTTGAAAACATACCAAGTGATGTATTCGAAAGAGTAGAATGGCTAGAAAACATTAGAGAAAACGGTGAAATTGACGGATTCATAACCACCAGAACTCTTCATTCTAGTTTGAATAATAAACCAAGAAGACACACTCTGGGAATGCAGAGAAAGGACGATGCAAGATCTCGATTTATTCCAATACCTCTCGAGGGTTACACTGTTTTGTTAACAAGGAAGGATTTTCCAGCATCTCGTTTTTCAAAAGTTATCGACATGGGCGCAGCACTCTCTTTGCGTCTTGAGTTGACCGTACTCGACAGCATAGAAAGTAACATGAGAGATAAGATAGGATTGGTTATCGAGCAGAGAAAAATTCGCTCAATCATGCAAGATGTTGGGAATAGAGGGAAATCTATCGGTTCAGAAAACCCGCTCAAAGAATGGAAGACATTCTCTGGCAGTGAAACTTACCAGGGACCTAAAGACTCAGACCCTAGAATTGATGTTATCCTTGAAACAATAAGTTCAGATGGCAGTGTAACTACAAGCGTTGAGAGAATTTTCCCAATTGACGAGAGCCATTCTGGGATTCAAACTCTAGTAGTAAATTGGCAACAAATACTCAAAATTGCGAGAGAGATTCCTGAAGAGGAAAAACGAGGCCGTATGAAGCAATTGATGGATGATTACATCGATGAACTGGTGACAAAAGGTAGGTTGTCAGACGACAGAATATATTCTCCACTATTCAGAGAAGAAGATTATCAATAATCAAATTTGATCTTCCCCTGATAACTGTCTAATCTTTGCTCTCTGGGCTTCGATATTTTGCTCATCACGGTCTTCACCAGCGAGAATCAAATCATATCCGTTAGTGTTTAGTTCCCTGTGTAACTCAATCATCTCGACTGGGGCATTTGCATCCACAACATCTGCAATTGCTTCGTCAACTTCCCTTGCATATGCCTCCCAAGAACCTGATAATTTCAGTAAATCTTTGGTCATTCTCTCTATGATATCTACTGCAGATGGCGGCCTTGCCAAGGCACCTTGGATTCGTTGAACAGCATCATTATGCAAAACTCTGAGTTCTCCTAATCTTGTTGCAGCGCCAATTATTTGAGTTACCATAAGTTCTCTATCGCCAGATTTTACTAATCGCTTCCTCGCCTTTTCCAAATCTCGCTTAATTTCAGAAGAACCGGCAATAATTGCATCTTGGATACTAGCAACTTCGTTTAGTATCCCTTGAATTGATTCAACACGGTCTCTCATCTCGCCTTCCAGACGAGCCTCCTCTCTTCGAAGGTCCTGCCTAACGGAATCAATTATTCCAGAAGCCAACGCTGTCGCTTCTTTTAGGGAAGATTTGGCTGCTCTTTCATAGCGACCCATGTTTCGCCCTCGATGCTGGTCGACTATCGAACCGTTTCAAGGTGTTGCTTTTGATGATGGTAAAATAAGCATGCTCAGTACGAAAATTCACTTGCGGAATGTGGCTTTTTTGCATCTCTCGTAGGTGTAACCTCAAATATGGAGAGGAGTGGAGGAGATTCTAGAGGTATGCGGATGGAGGACAAGCAAACCCTACTTTCTGAACTTCATCGGGCGAGATTAGACCGCCTGAAAGAAATCTGTGCTCAGCATGGAATTTCAAAAAATGGTTCTGTTGAAGTATTGCGTGCCAAACTAATCGCAGAACTCGTCCTCGATGAGTGGGATTTAACCCCTGAAGGAATAATGTCTATTCTGAACAACGACTTGGGTGACGTTTTGGCTGTATTCGGAGTGAAGAAATCCGGTTCTATAAGAGAGAGAAGGCAGAGGCTATTTTTGCACCTAAATCATGATGCTAAGCAACTGACACCAGAAAAACTCGATTCACTATCTAGAGACCAACTGCATGAACTCTGCTCTAGGCTTGACCTGCCGAGGTCTGGAACAAAACAGGCCCTGCTGATGAGGGTTGCAGGAGTCCTTACTGCTCAATCAGGACATTGGGGCCAGATTAAGAAAAGTCTCCGCAGACCACGAGGCACTCCAAAACTTATCCAAATTCCATTCCCTTCGGATGAAGAAAGTGGACCGAGAGTGGTAGTTTTACCTCCTGAACCGGTAATTGAGCCGGTTGAAGCGATTGCGATTGATATCGACGAGATCGAAGAGGTCCCTGAAGTCGAGATTATCGAAGAAGTCGAAATGATTGCCATTGCACCTGAACCTGTCTTTGAACAGAAATCTGTACCTCTACCCGCAGAAGAGGTAGCAGCACCTCCTAGAGTTACTACCTCCATAATGGAGATAAAAGGAAGAATCGCTGAAATTGATGCTTTATGCAGAGATTTCTTGCTTGTAGGAACAATCGACGACTCTGAAGACGTGAACGCATTCATGTCTAGTCTTACAGATTATGGTTTTGAGATTGACGGCCCAGATGTAATTGACTTTGTCAAAGGCAGACTGCTGTACCTTGACGATATGGCAAAACAGGAAAAGGATGCTATTCATTCAATGCCAAATTCTTGGAGAGAAAGAGAAGCGTTGCGTAAATTCGAGGATTCAAGATCTCGCCTAAGGGAGATGTTACCTGAAATTATCACATCTAATGATGGTGAGATGGTAAAAGCAAGAATGGCATTTGAGGAGGCTGCAAGAGGAATGCAACTGGACCTTAGGCTACCTTCTGTTTCAGGCAGATTGCACGCACTATTCGACCTACAGGTTTCTTTGGATGAAGAAATTGCTTCATCCAATCCAAAGAATGCGAGGAGAACTAGAGTTATCAGACTCCTTCAGCATGGAGCAATTCACCTTAGTTCAAATGACAGGAGAACGCTTGACCGCCTAGAAAGGAACATAGAAGGTTTTGAACAGTTAGTAGAAACTATTCTAGAAAAATCAGATGGCGTGTTTGGAGAATCACAACAAGCATTGGTCATAAGATTCCTAGACAAGAAAGGATACGACGTCAACAGCGCAGAATTGAGGCCAAGAGTGGTTGCTGCTGCGGGAGTAATCGGTGCTGAATTAGGACACATTTCACCAAGTGAAATCCCTAGACTAGCACCTGGAATCAAAGTCAGCGATACCGAAGTTGATTCTATCATTACAGATTTGAAAAGACTTGCACAGCAATTCAAATCAAAGGATGAGGAAGAGGTTCACGAGGACGCAGAACTTGCTGAATCGGTTGCTGATGCTGCAGATAGGGTAAACTCGATGCGAGCAAAAATCGACGGTGTAGACGATTTACTCGCCAGACTAAAACTCTCTCACGATTAACGTGATGCGTAGAAACCTTGGATGACCTTGGTGACCGTTTCAATATCTCTAATATCTCGGTTTAGCAGATCCCCGAGGATTTGCTGCCTTTGGTTTACGTGTTGCTCAAATTGAGCAGGAGTTATTCCAGCCGCTGTACAAATCGTTTCCCTCATCTTGGAAGGAATTCCTGTTTCTTCAATCCTATCTGTTGCAGCGTTGTATTTCCAAATTGCATTCAATCGAGGTTTGTCACCTTCCATTCCTGCAACCTCAGCAACTTCTGTGATTTTTCTTGCAGTCTTACCATTTACATACAGCCTAGCCTGGATGATAATCAGGTCCAAACCAGTAAGCATGATTGGTGGAACGTTCATTGGAGGATTAATCATCCTTGTAATCGTCTCCATTGCAGTGTTTGCGTGCAGTGAACCGAATGAACCATCGTGCCCAGTATTCATTGCCGTTAGCAAAGTCGCACACTCACTAGACCTTACTTCACCCACAATTATTCTGTCCGGCCTCATACGCAGACTCGACTTTAGACAATCGTTCATGTCAACAGCAGGAGTACCATCAGGCCTCTCTCTGCGTGTTTCCATTCTTAGCCAGTGGTCGTGGTAAACCTGCAATTCAGCTGTGTCTTCTACAGTTAGAAGGCGCTTGTGCCATGGAATATACATTCCAAGACAGTTTAGTGTAGTGGTTTTACCTGAACCTGTTCCGCCTGCAATAACGAAATTTGCAGGCCTGCTGTCCAAACCTTCAATCCATACCCACATCATTGCAGCAAGTCTTAGATTAACGGTTCCGAATTTAATCAAATCAATCATGGTTAATGGGTCCTCACGGAATTTTCTGATTGTCAAAGTGGGTCCATCTGGAGAAACTGGCGGAATTGTCCCGTTTACACGGCTTCCGTCGGGAAGTCTTCCATCGAAGATAGGAACCATGCCCGGACCGTCTCCAAGTGGAACTGACGTGAATGCTGCAATATTCCTTGCAACTTCTAGACCTTGCTGGTCATCTACCCAAACATTGGTCCTACACATACCGTGGTCCCTGTGTGCTACTTTAACACACTGAGCTCCACCGTTGTACATTATCTCTTCCAGATTATCATCTTCTAGTAGTACAGCGAGATTACCGTATGGGTTTGGCTCAACTCCTCCGTCCACGTGATACATCGGCGAGGGATGATTTGGTTCCATGTAAATAGTAACTCTTCCATATTGTTCCAAAATTTGCTCCATTTTCTAACCTCCAATTACCAAGACGCCGACGTGATAAATCGACATAGAAACTGCCATCCACAAAGGCGCCCACCAAAGTGCGGAACGCATCCTTCCAAGCATTCTGCCGCTCACGGAAATAG
Organism: Methanobacteriota archaeon; assembly: GCA_011525095.1. Lineage (GTDB taxonomy): Archaea > Thermoplasmatota > Poseidoniia > Poseidoniales > Poseidoniaceae > MGIIa-K1. The sequence continues at coordinate 4,861 of WTIV01000185.1, read as the reverse complement.
CAACGAATGATGCTGCTCCAAAGAAAAGTGTGAATGAAGAATTGAATGACTCGAGTTGAAAGCCCTGAGTCCTTGGTGCGAATAGTCCAACTATGAATGCAATAAGGAAAGGTAACCCTACTGAAACAAACATGATGATGAGGATTGAGCGTCCCATCAAATCTGACTCCCTACGGTTCATCAAATCATTGAGTCTCTCGTAATCTCTTGACATATCTGCAAGAATGTTTTGGAGCGGTGCATCTTGTTCTATAGCGGTAGACATCAGATGCATTACCCGCTGAACTTGGGAGGAGCGTGATTTTGTTGCGAAACTTGCAAGGGCGGCGTCAAAAGAAGATGCGTGGCTTTCAGCCAAGGTTTCTTTCAGGAGTTTTCCAAGCGTCCCTGTGTTTCTATCTGCTTCCGCCATCATGGCTTGTTGGAGACCGAGTCCTGCTCCAAGAGAGTCTGAAAGTGCTTCTAGCATTGCGGGTAAATCGTTCTCGATGCCTCTTCTGCGGACTCTTTCCAAAATTGGAGGTATTCCACCAATAGAACATGCTACACCGAGTGTGATAATGAACAATAAGAGAGGGTCATTTCGAAACATTTCAAGGATTGAGAATAGCATAGATCACAACCCCGGGTCTTTAGTATGGGCCTTAAGACCAATCATTGCCATTCCCAACAAAGTAAGGAACAAACCTACGTTGACAATACTCATAATCATGCCCTGGTCCATTGGACCAAACAATTCTTCTGCATCCTCCATTAGTTGAGGTGCTATACCTAGAATGGACAAGATAATTGGGCCGATCATACCGATTGATAGCAAGGTTTCAGGCACACCTCCCAACTCCTCGATATACTCCTTGACACTCTCTGTCCTTGTCTCTTCCATTCTCTCTCCCTGCTTCCTCAGGGTTTCGATAATGTCAGTGTTCTGAGTGACGTTATTCAGCATAGTGTTAATCACTCGCTTGTATCCATCTGTTTCTGCTTTTTTCAAAAGGCCGCGAAGTTCTTTTTCTAATGGGCGGCCTTTGTTGATATTCTCCATTAATCCTTCAAAATCCTTGGAAATAATTCCGTAACCACCCTGAGAGATTGAGTGTATTGCAGCTTCAAGACCGACTCCGGAACCCATTAGAACATCTAGAGTTCTAATAACATAGAGAATTTCTCTGGACTCGTCTAGTGAACGCATTAAATCACTCACCTAATATCTTCAATTAATTCAAAGGTGTATATTTTAGTTGAGCCGTCGTACTCAATTTTGCCGAATACGCACTTGACATCCCTTTCCTCAAATGGGTCGTGAATGTAAGGCTGGCCGCTTCTGAACATTTTCAGAATTTTCTTATATTCCTCAAAGTCCATTTCTCCTTTGACAACATAAATCGCTGATTCTGCACCTTCGTCAACCAAATCATCTCCTTCTCCACCGTGAAGAACTGTTCTAGTGATTCTTCTAGAAATCGAGACACTGATGTCTGCATTTGGTAGTCTCAGCCAATCAGAACTTGAAGTACCACTTGCCGGTCGAATGAAGAAATCTGTCCCTGCCATGGGCTCACCTACTTCAAGCGAGAACGCGAATGGAACTTGAACCTGTTGGAATTGAAGATTAATTTGTAATCTTAAACCAACCAAATCTTGGCTCGTGCACAGAGCCATCCTCAGTCAAGTCATCCAACGCTGCCTCGGATGCGTCTCTATCATGACCCCTTGCAGCGGCGTTTGACAGTAGTGTGTCGAAATCGACTCCCTCTCCTTGGTCTAATCTGGAAATTAAATCGAGTAGGACTTGGTTCAGATCAACTTCACCATCTGGTGCTGGCACCTCTTCTTGGGTGCTTTCCTGCTCTTCTACCTCTAAACTGGCCTGAGATTTGGGAGTACTATTTGCAGTGAATGACGGAATCTTATCTTCGGCGATATCCAGAGCATTCATGATGTTCAAACGATACGGCTCTGTATCAATCTCGCCATAGTGCTCGCCTGCCAATAGAAGACCTTCTCTCATGTTTTCTGGGATACCTGCTGCTGCTAATGCATTGGTTGTCTTCTCAAGAGAAATCGCCTTTTCTTGCATGTCCATTCTCTCTAGCATACCCTTACAGGCACTGACTAACCAATTTCTGTAGACCTCTCTTGTTACGATTGCTGCTTCTTCAGGACGTAGACTGGTGTAAACCGCACCCTCTTCATTTTGGAAATAGCGAGCCTTTGCTGTCATTAGTAGCATTATGGATTCTCCGTCCTCAATTCTTGATGAAAGTTGTATTGTCAACTCTCTCATGGATTCAGGAGCGTAATCTCCTACGGAGAAGAAGTGCAGGCCAGAGGGGTCTCTAAGTTGTCCTTGCCACAAAGTAGAGCCATTCGATGTCTCCCGAGGATCTAATCTCTCAAGCATACCAGCCACAATGACTCTGTTGACCTTAGCTCCGAGCTTTGTTATGATGAACATCGGGTCAAATTCTCCTGACCCTTGTTGGTTAAGTGTTGAATCACTGAACTCTGACGCTAGCATTGGCCACGCTGGTTGTCTTCTAATTCTTCTAGCAGGCTGCAATCAAACCACCCCCCATTTTGAGCGCAATTCAGAGGCTGCAAGAACCGAATCTGTCTCAAGTAATTCAACATCATCTGAAAGTAGCATTGCACCTTGCTCATCTACTATGGTTCTACCATTTGCAAGCAATTCTCTTCCGAGAAGCCTTTCTCTCAAATCTTGAATGAATTGCATACTTCCATTTTCTGAAACATTTGACGAAATATCAGCCTGGCTCATTCCTAGTAATGATTCGGTTGCAGATTTGTTGACAATAAGGGATATCGTCGATTTACAATTGTCAAGAACCATACGCAATCTAACATCCATATTTCCATCCTGGGACCCGTGAGTTGCACACTCTCCATCTCTCAGTACTCTTCTACACTCAGTACATCGATAGATAATTCCCGAATCCTCTCTAATGGACACGATTGTGCCTTTTGTTGAGATTCCAACTCTACTTGCACCGGAAGCTAATTCATCCAATTCAACGCTTACGAAATTATTTGCAAGGTCTACGTCTTCGCCCCATGGTGCAGCAGCGAGAACTTCAATCTGCGAACTGTTGTCTACGGTGATGTCTGGTACACCTTGCCATGCCCTAACTCTAGCACCTTTGATTCTCACAACTACGGGGGTCGATTCGAAATCGAATGGTGGCTCTTCCCACATCGAAGTTCTGCACTTACCAGTGGGGTCAGCAACATCTCCAGACCAGACGCTCTTAGATTCTCCATCCTTTCCTTGGAAATCTCTTCTGATCATTTTTTGGATTTCGACCACTATTTCTACATCCCTTGAACCGTCCCTCAGTTCCTCGATTTTACTTACAGATCTAGCCACCAGGTCTTCAGCAGATGCGAAATTCGAATCGTGATAAATTTCGATTCGAGAGGATGAACCGATGTTGATTTCTGGAGTGTCTCTGAAGACGTTTACCTGAGCGTTTTCTATCTTTAGGAGTGAGCCAACCTCATGGTCGAAAGATTCCCAAGATAGGAATCCTATTGCGCCAGTATCGTCAGCGATTCTACCCCTGACGACGTCTATAGAACCGGAGCCGTCCCTGCGATGAATCACGTCATTTCTGCTTGCAAGTAATCGACCTACTACCGTGACGTTACCCTCAGATTTGATGCTAGAAATCTCAACAGGTTCACCTGGATTTGTTACTGTTCTGACCCCTTCGCGTAAAACTACAACTCTGCTCGCTTGATTGATGTTGATGGACATCTTGCCCTGGTACTCGTTTACAGATACTCCTTCGAGTCTGACTACTGCACCCGGAGCGAGGTTTGGGTTGTTGCCCCAGTCTTTGTATTCCCATCTGGTTCTTTCCCCGCCTTCTGACCATGGCTGGTCTTCAATCAAGCCGTATGGAACAATTTTTTCTTCTCCTCTCACCATTGTTGTGCGAGGGTTATGAGTTACCACTTCCACTTCAATCTCGACGTTTTTATCATCACCTGAGAGGTCTGACAACTTCTCAACTTTCTTGATTGGTAGGGATTGTCTTTGGCTACCACCGGATTGCTGATTGGTCTGCGCAGGAGTTCCTGTATCAGATTGGAACCTTCTCAATACAGACCTCATCGCATCCTCTGGAGGAATCAAGAAATCTTTCTCGTACCTAGCGAAAGCCTCTGCAACCTTTTCAGGATCCGCTTCAGGGACCTGATTGATGACCTCGGCCACATGTGCGTCATAATCAGACATGTTTGACACCTCGACGGTCAGTTTCGATTTCTGGCCCGTCGCAGGACGGGTGGTTGGGCTTTCGTGCTGGTTGGTTGAATCTATTGGACACTCCCTTTCACCTCCGTGGAGTTGAATGACTAATGGAGAAGGTTCATGAAGATGTCTGCAAGATATTCAACAAAGTGAATGTAAACAAATCAAGCAGGATTAATTCTCAAACCGTCCATCATTAGCACATCTGGTACATGCATTGAGCCGGTGCTGTATGAACCCTTGCGTATTGAGGAGTCCCCTAGTACAACCCTACCAGATAGAGCCTTAGCCATATTTCCGGAAAAGCCAGCTTGTGATAGAGCACCAACTATCTCGCCACCTTCGACTCGTAAAATCGTAGAGGTAGTTACAGAAAAGTCTCCACTCGTTGGATTTGCGGTGTGTGCTCCCATAACACTGTGGACAACATAACCTTCTTCCATCTCTTCTACAAGACGAACTCTAGAGTGAGTTTTTGCAGACGAGGACAGAATCAAATCACTGCATCCGCAAATTGGAGGTGCTGTATGACCTCCTCTTGATGCAGAACCTGTTGTTTGCGCAGAATCCACCTTGCCTTCAGAGACT
>WTIV01000248.1:2066-5469 GCA_011525095.1 Methanobacteriota archaeon | reverse complement strand
CTCATTAGAATCAGAGTAATCGCAACTGCGAACTCCAATAGAAGAAACCACCAATTCTCCATGTTCTACGGGTGTGGCGTACTATTCTTGACCTTTTGTCATGATTTGTGATATGAACTGCCTCGTGAGATTTCATGTGCTCTGTACAATTGTTCAATCAGTAAAACCGTAGCAAGTTCATGTGGGAAAGTCATCTTGGATAGTGATATTGATTCTTTTCCATGCCCCTTGGAGAATCCTTCTGCCGGACCGATTGCGAGATGTACATCCTCAGTGGAGATTATCCAATTTTCAAATTTCTTTGAAAATCCAATGGATGTCATTTCTTCTCCGCCTTCGTCTAAAACGATTACAGAGGCGGGTAACTTCGCAAGGTATTCTTCACCTGAAAGTTTTGAATTATGAATTTCGATTTTTACTTTTGACCTAATTCTGCTTGAGTAATCATCAATCAGACTACGCATTTTGGCATTAGAAGGACTTCCGTGCAGATGAACAATCACTCGGCCCATGCTCTTCCCACGCAGGTCGACCCCAAGACTATTGACATTGAACTCAAGGGGCAGACATGGGTTGGTGGCCGTTCAAGAAAAAGGAGAGGGCTCGGCCTATCCCTGACGTCATCAGGAGAGACACCAGGTCATGGTTGTCAGATTTGCAGGAAATCTGTGAGAGAAATTTCGATGCTCCTGAAGAAGCGAGAAGACAAATTCGGCAAATGGCTGGAGAGTGGAGTGATGCAAACCGTGAAGGTGTTATGGAGGACTCACTACTCGAAGGTCTGAACATGCGTGCATACAGGTTACTGAACTGCACCGATGACGAATTTTCGAGATGGTTGGACGACCTTAATTTCTGGAAACCTGGCTGGAGGCCAGAGGGAGTCAGAGAGTCGGATGAATCATGAAGGGGTGGCATCCCAGCCCGATTCATGACGAACGTTGGGCAGTTGCACATGTTGTACACTTGCCCCTTCTGTTGGAAGGTACGAGGTCTGCTAGAACACCTTGACATACCGCATGAGAGAATTCAAGTCAATCCAATGAAGCAGAAGAAGACCCTACCTAGTTCTCCCGAGTGGACAAAGGTTCCCGTATGGGTTGATTCTAATAGCGGAGTTCATGTTGATTCAACACCGATAATGAAGCAAATCGATGCTGTCCATAACGATGGAAAATTGTGGGCTAGTGATGATGAAGCAAGGAGGGATGAATGGATGGAATGGGTCGACCTACACATGTCAAAAGCAACTATTCCAATTCTTTACGGAAGCCTTGGGTCTGCACTCAAAACCACAACCCGTGTTTCAAAATTAGAGAAGTTTGGTTTCATATCTAAGCGATTGTACGCGTGGGCAGGTTTCCCGATCATGTGGGGAATCATCGCAAGAAAGCGTGTCAAGAAAGATGGAAGAACTCCGAAGAAATTGTGGCATGATTTGCTGAGTGAATTTACAAACGAATTCGGTGGAAAGACGTTCTTCGGAGGAGATTCGCCGAACCTAGTTGACTTAGCAGCATTTGGTTACGTCCGCTCTATCTCGCCATATCCACAATTCTCCCAAATTGAAGATCATGAAGCTGGTATGAACTGGTACAAAGCAGTTGAAGCAACTCTGAAGGTGTAAGCATGGAAATTATCGAAGGGCCGTTTGGCCTTCGCTTTGTGAAAATCAAAGCAACTGATATCTATCTCGGTACCAACAAAGGTGCCTGGGTATACGCCAGTGAAAGACCAAGACACCGAGTAAATTTACCATCATTTATGATTATGGAATCGCCAATAACCGAATCTCAATATTCGAAGATTCTAGGCGAAGAAAACAATTCTGAAGAACTCAAAGACATGATAACAAACGAAGATGTCAAGAAGATCTCTGACATAGTTTCACAGCATTTCGATGAAGAGGTCAGAAGACCTACTCAATCCGAATGGAAGGCTGCTGAAGGGCTAATTTCCCTTCCCTGTGGATGGACCGAATTATTGGCGGATGAAGCGACTGGTAATCACAGAGGTGCAAGCCTCGATGGCAGACCAAGGTTAGGAGAAATGATCGGGCCAATGGCTGGACACAGAGTATCACAGTCTGCACATCCTACCAAAGAGGGAATCTATGCGCAAGTTGCGACGCCAGGAGACAGGCCATTACCAAAAGTAGGCTTCAGATTAGTCGTATCTCCAAAAAGAGAAGGTGATGTACCTAGAGTGCCCGATAATGCAAACTTGTCATCAAACATCAGAAGCGAATTATTCTGGACTACAATTCTTGGTATCATTCCCAGTTTCACCATCCCAATTTTGAGAGGATTCTCCTCATATGCAGTAGATGGTTGGGCTAACCTATTGTTCGGAGGACTCTGTGCAGGGTTTGTAACCGGAGCATTTTGGAGGCCTAAAAGGCCGACATGGGGATTAGACGATGAAGGAAATGTCATCCAAATCAAAGACTAGACCAGTAGGATTCCTGCCTTATTGCATCTAGCGCACAAATCGCTGCCATGTTTACAATGTGTCTTACTCCATCAGCTCTTGCTAGAAGTTGCACAGGCTTATCCAAACCGTCAAGAATTGGTCCCGTCATTTCGGCATCTCCTAACTTCTCGAGTAGTTTGTAGGCGATATTTGCAGAGGCTAAATTTGGACAAATAAGCACGTTCGCAGGACCATCAAATGACATGAATGGATATTCTGATTGAACATCGATGTCAAGTGCTGTGTCTGCTTGCATTGGACCGTCAATATTCAGCGTTGGGTCCATCTGTAGAGCCATCTCAATAGCTTCTTCAATTCTCTCAGAGCGCTGAGCGCGACTGCTTCCAAAATTAGAAAACGATAGCATCGCAACCTTCGGGTCAAGTCCGAATCTTCTAGCAACCTTCGCGGTTTGTACTGCGATATCCGCAAGTGTCTTGCTGTCAGGATAAACATTCACTGTTGCATCTCCGAGGAAAATCAACCTGCCTTTGACTACCATCATGTAACAGCCAATTGCACAATGACTGTCAGCATCACTACCGATAACTTCCAAACATGGACGTAATACATCGGCGTAATTTCTGCTAATTCCACCAAGGAAACCGTCTGCATCACCGGATTCTACCATTTGTGCTGCAAAGTACGGTCTACTTTTCAGCAGCCTCTGAGCGTCTACCATTGTCATTCCTTTTCTGCTGCGATTTTCTAGCAGTTTCAGATCATAATCTCCAATTCTGCGATCATCATATCGCGGGTTTGTGATTTCACATTCAAATTCGATATTCAAATCGGCCATTTTCTCTTTGATACTCTCAACATTTCCAAGCAGAATGGGTTGGCATATGTCTTGCTCAATACACTGTGCCGCAGCTCTAATGACCTTCTCATGGTCACCTTCAGGGAAGACGATTTTCTTCTTCTTGCCCTT
>WTIV01000248.1:0-1966 GCA_011525095.1 Methanobacteriota archaeon | reverse complement strand
GTTGCGATTATTGCATCGCTGCGGACTGCTGTAACCTCGTGAGGCATAATCTCAGGTGTCGGATTTGCTAGTGCAAAAATGATTGGTTTTGAAGCCATTTTTGCAACCATTTCTCCTGTGACTAATCCACCTCTGGAAAGACCGAGTAGAACATCTGCATCCACCAACGCATCAGCTAAATCTCCTTCAGGACGGTCAACAGCGAACGGTGCTTTGAATTCATTTAACTCTCCGGATTCTAACCTTTTTTTGGTCATGATTCCATTAGAATCACACATCGTAATGTTGCTTCTGTTTACACCCAATGCGACGTAATGATTTGCACATGCAATCGCAGATGCACCCGCTCCTGCGACAACGACTTTGATACTCGCCAAATCCTTGCCCTGTAGTTCTGCTGCGTTGAGTAATGCAGCGCCGGAGATAATCGCCGTTCCATGTTGGTCATCATGCATTACAGGTATGTCGGTTGCCTCCGCAATTCTCTTCTCAATTTCGAAGCACTCTGGTGCTTTGATATCCTCTAGATTAATGCCACCAAATGTAGGTGCAATATTGCAAACTGTTTTGATAAATTCTTCCGGGTCTTCTGTGTCTACTTGTATGTCGAAAACATCGATATCTGCGAATGTTTTCAAAAGCAAACCCTTGCCTTCCATTACGGGTTTTGATGCAAGAGCGCCTATGTTACCAAGACCCAATACCGCAGTACCATTTGAGATAACTGCAACTAGGTTACCCTTAGACGTGTAACGGTATGCATCATCTGGATTTTCGGCGATTTCAAGACAGGGATATGCAACACCTGGAGAATATGCTAGTGATAGTTCATGAGACGTGGAATGTGGTTTGGTTGGAACAACTTTGATCTTACCTCTTGGAGACGCCTCATGGTAGTCAAGAGCCTCTTTTTTCATTGTGCGTTCACGCCAATTTTCATCCAAAGTTATCTCTCCAATCGTCCTTCGATACGAGAAAGGGTTTGACCTTTGTGTGAGAGAATGTCACTTGAAGCCTTATTGATGGCACAATTCCTTCAACGCGGCTTGATATGGCCGACGTTTTTGAAAAACATTAGAGCATTCGCTTGATATACCATTGAATTCGGATAGTAACTCATGACCGATTCCCACAGGGCCGTAGGCCCTGCTAATTCCAGCGCAAAAGCTGTCAATCTTGTCTTGATCATGATCTTGGCTTCATTAGGTCCAATCCTATATTCTCCAACCGTCAGTGCTCATGATGGTCCAAATAGCGTCATATGGCCAATGGGTGGTGATGAAGACACCGGATGGGTCCTTCTGAACGCTACAGGAGCAGACCCTGCAAACGGCACTCAGGCAAGCACTGACTGGACTCTTGAGTTCGCTCCCGGAGCGATTCTTGGTAATGTTTCCATGGAAATTATGGTCGACGGAACAGACGGCGTTACCATACAACAGCCTCTGCTATTGTCTCCCGATACCGGTCAAGTCTTGTTTGACTGGAGAGGAAATGGTTGGATGGGGCAGAACTTTGGCTTCGATTCTGCAAATCCTCACCAAGGAAGACTTGGACCAAATGCTGACGTAGGTGCAACTGTGACCATGCCATCTGGTAGCGAAATTACTGAATTTGTCTTGGAAGCGTTGGCACCAGCAGACCCATTCACATCTCTTGAGCCGGTCGAGTTATACATCCAAGATTACGAAATTCATCCTGCAGATGGAAGAATGTATGCAGCCATTGGCACATTTGTAATCGTATTTGACGCACAGTCTTCACCTAACGCAATCGACCTTTTTGAAATCGAGAACCCCGATGATAATTACATCACAGATTTGGTAATGGATGACTCAAATAATCGAATGCTAATCACAACTGCAAAAGGCGTCATGCATTCGATTAACCTAACAGATACAAGCTTGAATCCTGACTTGCCGGCAGAACCTTCCGGTGGTGCATGGAGCCAAGCGCACATAGCCAC
>WTIV01000242.1:2519-5541 GCA_011525095.1 Methanobacteriota archaeon | reverse complement strand
GCAGAGGCACTGCCGCTAGCGAGACTAGAAACTGGAGTAACGTGGCCAGCAACGTCGAAACTCGCCTTAATTTCAGATGCCAGCGAAAGCAATGCATCCTTATTTGCTGCTGGGTTTGATAGTAAAGACTCAACACCATTCAGATACTTTGTAGCCTCACCTTCACCACCGGTTTGCTGCGCAATTGCGAATAGTTTCAGAAGACGCATTGGGTCTGCAATTTCCTGGAGTTGTTCTGACTCTGAGTCAGAAAATTGACCTTCACTGATTGCTAGTGCAAGTTGTTCTGGTAGAGACATTACGCCTAGATGTCCTGCAACTAAGAAGTAGATTTCACCACCTTCACAGTTCAATCTCTCGCTAGCCTCTTCGAAATCGAAATCGCCTGGTTTGAGTACAAGATCGGATAGCAGGGCGAAGAATTTCTCAAATGCAGCCTCTCTTGGCATCTCCATCATTTGATGAAGAGCATCTGAGGATTCGAATACACCAAAATAAGCAGCGGCATCGTCGACTTCAATACCTTCTGGCATTGAGACATCAGCAACGTCGTCACTCAATTTCTAACCCCCGTAATTTCCCCGAATTAACTACCCTTCTTGAGTGTGATGCCTCTAAATTACTCCTTTGACAAATCGATTATCGCCCTCGATTGTGGAGCAGACCAACCTGTAGTTTGCAATTGCATCAAGATTGAGCGCTCGGTAATTCCGCCCTTCAAAGCAGTCTTTGTCCAATCAACAGCTGCAGCTCTGTCTGCTAACTCTTCGGTATCAAACAAATCTGGGTCGATTTGAACCTTAGCCTTGCGAACTCTTCCGTCACCCACTGGTTTACGCTTTGCAACCTTCTTTCCTGCTGTGGCTGTACTCGCCGGTGAACCGCCTCTCTGTGGACCTCGAGGGTCTGGTCCCCTAGCAGGTCCTGTACTGGATGGGCCTCGACTTGGTCCACCTGGTGGACCTCTACTAGGTCCTGCAGATGGGCCTCTGCTCGGTCCGCCTGAAGGGCCACGACTTGGTCCCGAGGCTGGTCCTCTTTGTGGTGATGCACCTGGTGGGCCTCTGCTTGGTCCACGGCCTTGTGGACCAGATGATGGTCCACGCTGAGGAGAGTTTTGTGGCCCTCTTTGTGGTCCTCTTGAATTACCACGACCACCGAGGATGCCAGCCATGAAATCGTCTTCATCGTCATCATCATCGTCGAACCAGTCATCATCATCATCATCGTCGAATTCGAAATCGCCGCCTCTCATCCTTGAGATAATTATGAATACCAATCCAAGGAATAGCAGTCCTCCGCCTCCAGCAGCAGCATAGAATATCATCGGATCCATGCCGAATATTGAGTCATCTGCCTCAGTTGGCTCAGTCTCAACTTCAATTTTACAACCACTTGGGTAAACTTCCGCACCCGCTGGAGTATTTGGACAAGCATCTTCATCGTCCATAATTCCATCATTGTCAGTATCTGATTGGTACGCTGCGCAGCCAACATTATTCTCCGCTTCTAGGCGGAAAACTTCGTTTTGCCAATCTGTATCAAGGCACTGGTCAGCATCTGTTCCACTTTGGTTATCTCCCCAACCGTCTTTGTCTGCATCTTCCCATTGTGTTGGGTTTTCTGGGAATCGGTCGTCTCCCAAAATATCACTGTACCCGTCTCCATCTGAATCTAAGCAACCATACCTTTCGTTTTTGTCTGATTTGCCAAAGGTATCAGGGCAGTAATCGGGGCGCTCTCCAGAAAGATTGTCTCCGAAACCGTCACCATCCATATCCTGCCACTGGGTTTTATCGAATGGGAACGCATCTCCTACGTGAGTATCATTGTCTGGGAAATATGTGTAATTTCCTTTGTATCCGTCCCCATCGATATCTTCGTCAGTCTTTGATTCATCAATACAGCCATTGGCTAGCACAATTACTGGAGGGAATGTTCCTGGACACTCATCTATGTCGTCAGTAACTGTGTCATTATCAGAATCTAACTGATACAAAGCACATCCTGAGTTGTTCATGGCCTGTGATATATTCTCATCGGTTGGATTCGTGTTAGGACACAGGTCACTTGGGTCAAAGATTCCGTCTCCATCACTGTCAACTTCCTTTTGTGCTGTTGAACAACCATCACTATCGACAGCTGTGCTGATTGGAGTACCAGGACACCTATCCTCGGCGTTTGACACACCGTCTAGGTCATCATCAATCTGATACTCAGAACAGCCAATTTCGTTTACAACATGGCCGAATTGAGTATTTGGACAGTCGTCATTATCATTTGGTACACCGTCTAGGTCATCGTCCGGGTCATCTGATAGAATTGGACAGCCTATGCCGTTTGTTCCGTTGATTACACCAGCATCGAAAGGACATGCATCTGGATCATTCCCTTGTTGATTATCACCCCAACCATCTCCATCACTGTCGACTAATTGTGTTGGGTCTTCAGGGAAAGCGTCTGTAGTATCATCCCTACCGTCACCGTCAGTATCTTGACAACCGTAGTAGGAGACTGGCTGAAGAACGCCATCAACCAAAGCGAGTGTGGATGTAGAATTACCCCAAACACTTGGGCAATTGTCTAGGAACAAACCACCGCGATTGCTGCCATTGTCTAATGCAGTCCAATCATCTGGATAACCATCCCCATCGGTATCACTGGCCGCTGCCGGAATTGAGGGGTATTTGTCAGGTAGTGTTGCACCCTCTGATGAGTTATCGCCATAGCCATCCCCATCGGAATCTGCCCATTGTGTGCTGTCGTTTGGCCACCAGTCTGCACCATCTTCCTCTGTCCAGATGTATTGCAATCCCCACTCTTCGATTTCTTCGCTACCATTGTACCACGGGTCTGAAGAACCATCTGAGTCTGAATCAGGACAACCTTGTCTGTCCCTCCACGAATATCCTTCCACGAACCAACACCAATCCCCGTCTACCGGATCGAGGGGGTTGTCACCATATCCGTCACCGTCTCTGTCAGCCTGCTGAAGTGGATTGTAAGGGAATAAATCTCCTGG
>WTIV01000242.1:0-2419 GCA_011525095.1 Methanobacteriota archaeon | reverse complement strand
ACTCTTAGGTATTCTCCATCCAGTACTGTCAGCACTAAATTCCCTGAGACCAACTCGAGTTCGAAAGAGGCTGATATGTTCGCTTTAACCACATCTTCCACAGACGAATTTGTTCCATCGTATTCGACTAACTGCAGATAGGTTGAGTTATTTGAACTAGCGACTTGGGCAAAAATTAGGTCGCCGCCAAAAGTCCAAATCGAATCAAAATCATCTCCGATTGTAGTATTCAGAACCGTATCTTCACTCCATGTACCATCCAAAGTCGCTAGGCGAACCATGTTGTCGTCATCATCGACGTAAACCATCCTAGTTTTGTCACTAGCATCAACGTGGACCTTTATTGGGTACAGGATATCGATTGTAGACCTAACTAGTGATGTTGAATATCCATATTCTCCCTCAGCTGTGTAGAAAATTGAAGAATAATCTGGAGAGAAGTGACCAATGCGTTGCATGCCATTAGCGTCCATGGCAGTACCCATTTCCTTCCCAACTCCAGTACCAGTATCAAGACTGAAATCAAGACCAGTGTTTCCTTCAACATTCATTGTGACCAATTTGGGTGTCCCCATGATTGAGCGAATTGCGAGGATTGTTGGTTTTCCGGAATCTGTTATTCCCATCACAGCATCATCTGCATCGGTGATGTAACGGTGGTCCCATCTACCTGCTGAAGAAACACCGTCTGGAGTGTTTTCTAGTAGCATCAAACTGGAATCTGATAGTTCAACGAGTAGCGAAGGGCTACCTCTTTGCGGAGTATGCAAGTCGATTTCTTCGACCTTATTCGGGAACTCAAAGTCCACATTTTCCCAATCTCTCTCCGACATAATTGTCAGTACTGGTGCGAAATTGTCTCCTTGGTTCAGGTCTCTGGACGAGTATAGTAAATCACCCATTCCGTCGCCGTTCAGATCCATTCCAGTTAGGAGATTCAAACCTACATGCTCACCTGCTGAACCTTGAGCAAATAACTGGACGTCGCTTCTGACACCATTTTCTGAACCAAGGTACAGGTTAACTGTTCCCGATTTACTTGCAGAGGGCATCATCAAGAAGAAATCTGAGTAACCATCCTCGTTAATGTCGCCTGCTGGAGAGATTGTATAACCAATAAGTGCATTTGCGAATGGGCCCTTGAGCGTCCAGTTAGCAACAGCAGAGGTTTCATTTCCGGACCACATGTGTACCTTACCCGACTGGTAAGGCGTTGTGGTTGCAAACAACTCGCTGATGATCAAATCATCATATCCATCGCCGTGTACATCTCCAACAAAGGCCATCTCAAAACCATATAATTTCCCTTGCTGTGCGACTGAGTGGATTTTGACTGGTGTGGAATTTATTCCAAATTCATCTCCCAAAAAGAACTCAACTGACGAATAACCCACTGGGCTATCTTGTGTTCCTGTATTAGAAACGACCATGTCAAGGTAACCATCTCCATTCAGGTCACCTCCAGCTGCAACCTGTCTTCCAAACATTGTTCCCGAATCGGTTTGGGTGATGTTTGAATGCGCAACCATAGCAGTTGAATTACCCTTCAGCACCATTACTAATCCATTCTTTGAAAGAGTAGGCTGAGCCACATTTTCCTCGATTGTTTTGTTTGCGACGATTGCTAAATCGTCACAACCATCGGATTCTACATCGCCTAAAGATGTCATTGACCATCCCAAATTATCGTCTTGACTTCCTGTCATCTCCCACCATGGTTGAGTTGTGATTCCAGCAGAAGTTCCAAGCCTAATGGAGACATAACCCGAATTGTTGGTTCCCAAACCTGGCTCGCTGGACGCTATGTCATCGAATCCATCGCAATTGAAGTCTCCAATAGCCATTCCAAATCCAAGATTTGAGTCGCTCAGAGAACCGACCAGCATTCTATCGGGAAGGGCTCCAAGCCCACTTGCTGAACCATAGTGGACAGATATTGTACCGTTTCCTTCAGGGTCGGTATAAACGAGGTCATCAATTCCATCGCCGTTCAAATCTCCGCTGAGAACTTCTCCTTCGAGTGAATCATCGTCGTAAGTGATTACGCTGAGTGGTGTTGGGTCAATTCTACCTGTGTCTTTACCTGCTAAGCTCCGCAGTAGCGAAATTGTATTGGATGTTGAATTTGAACTTGAGTATGCAATTTGTTCGATATTATTTGAGTCTAAATCCATTCCAATCGCTTCAGATATCGATAATCCTCTAGAGAGAACCTGCCTGGATTCTGATGTTTCATTGAAGCGGAGCAATCTAACTTCGCTTTCAGAGAGGTTACTTTCGGGCTGAATAGTGTAAACGATGTGGAACATGTTTTCACCATCGATTGCAATTTCTATATCCCTGCCAATTGGCCCTTCGTCCAGAAGTGTGTGATTCCAAAATGCCTTGTTAAAGGAAAGGTGGTGAAGGCCATGGGTCC
>WTIV01000163.1 GCA_011525095.1 Methanobacteriota archaeon | reverse complement strand
CCCATTCTGCCACTGAACTCGTCAGAGGTTTGGCTCATGAGGAAGCCTCCTCCACGAACTCAGCATCTAGAATAGCATCTTTCATTGCATCATCATCCATCATCATGCGCAAACAGACGCCAAGTCCTCCCCAAACGAATACAGCGATTGTTAGGAATAGCATCAGAGAACCGTAGATGTTACCGTATGGAGCTCTGTAATCGATCTTGATTTCGTAATATGCTTGATTTTGTGGATACTCAATCTTCTGAGTACCTCCTAGCGTTGAAATCATTGCCTTGTAGTGTAGGAAGCCTGTTTCATCATCTTCAATTGGTAAGTTTGCAGCGACGACGTATCCTTCACCACTTTCGTTCAAGAGTTCACATGTTGCACCTTTGTCTACTGAGAATGGCGCCATGGACCAACTCTCAGTGAACCATTCTTGTGGTCCATAATCAGATTGCTGTCTGCTAGGTTTGACCATTCTGTACATGATGTGTGAGTTCTTCATTTCTAAATCGATTGAGAAGGAGGAATCAAGACACATCTCGATTGGTACTCCGCCGGATGATGGAATTCCTACATCTTCAGGCTCTACTAGAATCTGATTTCTTACAACGTTTGACATTGCAAGATCTGCCCTTTCCTTTGGATTGTCAGCTATCTTGGTCATGTAGAATGCTATACCGTTGTTTCTCACAGCGATGTGGTCAATATCGTCCTCGTGTTGGTGGAATGCAGTTCCAATTTCCATGGTGTAACAGTAAGAGCCGTGTACTCCATAATGCCAATCACAGAAATCGCCAGTTGTTGGATAAAGATCAGATGATTGCATGTTGGTGTAATCTGTCATCTCAGCCATTTGGTCACCGTGGTAAACCAACTGGTCATGGTCAACAGTTTGACAGCCTGTGCAGTGACCCCAAGGGTACAGAACTAGTTCTGAGTAGGAGTGGTAAGTTAGTGTTGCCTTGTAATCGGATGCTCCATCACCATCGTCATCGTTCATTTCAGTCATGTCCTGAATGAATTTGGTCTCTGGTTCTGAATTGCCTCCAGCCCAGTCTTCGTCGAGTTTTCCGTCATTATCGTCGTCCTCGCCATCTACATTGTCTTCATTTACGAGCCCGTCCCCGTCATTGTCTGTTGTGTCAAACGGACCTGTGTAAACATCGTTATTCGATATTCCAGCGCGCTCATCTTCAGCAGGAGTGCATGTTCCTGGAACCAGTGGAATTGTTGCTCCCAGTGGCCATCCCCATTCGAATTGGTAATTCCTGTTGAGGTCTACTCCGTCACAATCCTCGTCGACTTCCTCATTAGGGTCTGGTAAAATTTCTGGACCGTTATTTCTGAGATTCTTTCTCCAACCACCGCTAGGGCAGGATTCCCAAGCAGGTGCCGGACAGAATACAGTTTGGTCGTAAATGAAACCATCAGTGTTCAGAAGAGGAATCAAGTAAATCTCACGGTTATTGATATCGTTAGTTAATTCGACTTCGCTGAAGTCCTCATCAACACCAAAGTCCCCTGGGTTGCAAGGTTTGCCGTCACCGTTGCTGTCCTGATATTGAGCTTCTAATGCTAAACAGTCTCCGTCGTCATCAACGTGACCATCTCCGTCAGCATCTCCGAATGGGTCTTCGTCAAATAGGCCATCGCCGTCATTGTCAACTGGGCCGCCGCCGTAGTAGTATGCGACTGTTTCTAGGAACATCATCGGAGTTGTGTGACTCATCCATTCTCTTGCGTGATGATTTCCTACAATCATAACGTCAGGCCTGTCAGCATAATTTCCAGTGTCGCCGTTGAATTCGTTGTATTCTCCTCCCTCAACATCACCAGTAATCTTCAACCAGGGGGATGGGTTTCTGTACTCCCAACCCTTGTATGTGTCAGCAGTAGTTTCCTCACCACGAGCGTTTGTTCCACCGTTCAAGCCTTCATGGTATTGAATATAATCAGGGTTATCTGCTGCAATTCTCATCATCCTATCGCGAATGGTCTCAAATGTGTAGTACTCCTTGAATTGCATCATTTCATCTCCACCCCAAGGGAATACATACTCACACTGAGCATTATCATTGTCGTCGAATTCACAATCGATGTACTTGCCTTCACCATCTTGGTCCCAGATCTCCCATGGTGCCACTCCTTCCTCTGCCGCTTGATTATAGGAGGAACTCACAACTGGAGATAGGAATGATAACAAAAAGGGTAGAAGTAAAATCGTAAGCGAAGTTTTTCGGGACTCAAATCGCATGGCTACCGACCCTTCCAACCCTCACCCCCTCTTCAAAGCGTCGCGTCAGTGGATTAGCCCCTTAAGGGGGCTATTCAAACAAAAATGATGCGAAAACAACATCTTCCTTACGACAATAGAGGTATACATGCAGAGTATAATCGAGGCGATTCCTGGCCACGACAAAGAAGTGTACGGAATCAGCGTGGAGAGCGTAATCGCAGCTGGTTTGCTACTGGTTTTGATATTGATAATTAGAGAAATAACTGGTGTGATTTTCCCCAAAATTTTCAGTAAAGTCAGCGTTGGTAGCGACGTTGCTAAAGAAGCGCTTTCTAACTCAGGGAAAGCCCTCGGGGTTGCTGCCGGAAGTTGGGCAGGAATGTATCTAATCGAGGATATCGATTGGATTGTTTCGACGCTCCAACTAGTCATGGTTGTTGCGATAGTTGTAACCGCGTTTAGATTTGTGGGAGTTATTCACGCATTTGTGATGTGGACTGATGATGATGGAGAATTAGACGGTTCTCAGAAAACCGTGGTCTCAGCAGCTGAAAGCATAATGAGATTCTTGATTGTAATATTTGGATTGGTATTCATCGCTGACGCTCTTGGATTCGACTTGACTACGATGGTTGCTGGCTTAGGAATAACCGGCCTTGCTCTAGCCCTTGCAGCACAGGATACTATCTCGAACATTTTCGGTGCAACAACAGTTCTACTCGATAGGCCATTCCAAGTTGGAGATTGGGTCGTAATCGGCTCGGTTGAGGGTGAAGTAATGGAGATAGGCCTTAGAACAACTCTGATTCGAACCAGCCTGGATACCGTGATTACAATGCCAAATGCAAATCTAGCGAACACTCCTGTCGAGAACTGGGGTAAGCGAAGGTTCAGAAGATGGCAACCGATTTTCAAGTTGGACATCAATTCTGACCCAACAAAGGTTTCAGAATTCTGCGACGGAGTTGCTGACTTAATCGCAGGCCATGAGAAGACCATGAAAGAGGAAGATTCCTTCGCAAGGGTTTCCGCGTTGGGTCCTGATGCCATTGATATTGGATGCAATATCTACTGGAATATCAGTAGTGGAAAGGTCGAAAGAGAAGCAAGAGATGGCTTCTTGATCGAAGTAATGCAATTAGCAAAGACACACAACTTGGACTTCCATGACAACCGCAGGCGTCACAGTTCCTGACGCCAATCCGGTTCGGTTAGAGTGTAAGCGACTGCGGAAACCAGCCAAATAATTCCGAATGTCCAGTACCCGATACTAGGGTTGTCAAATTCTCCAGCGCGTCCTAACATATAGGATGCAATCAACCCGATAATTGCAAGTGGACTACCCATCAACATCAACCTCATTATGCCTAATTTGGCTTGGAACCTATCGACCCCATCGAGATATTTGTCCAATTCTTTCGAATCTAAATCGAAAGCAGTAGCTTCTGCCTTTTCGAGTAATTTCAGGTCGTAGATGATGTGTGCTATACCTCCTGTAGCAGTTCTCATCACGTCTTCACCGCAATATCTCTTCAGTATCAAATCCCTCCACTCAAGCATAACACCGTGTTTCATTACTTGACGGATCATTGGCAGATTGGTATCTTTCCTCCAAAGAATATACTCGCTAAGTGGAATCGGAACTGGCATCATGCCATCTAATTCAATTCTAGGAATTCCAATTGTGTTGTAACTATGGGGAGCTCTCCAGAGAGTGCTTGTCTTCAGCGTGTCTTCGACTTTTTTTAGTCGGTCATTCCAACCGTATTCGTCTTGGGGAGTGCTCCAATTTCCAGCGATGAGGGCGTTGTGTAATCCAGCAAGAGACTTCGCTGTTACCTCACGTGGCTCTTCTTTTGGATAAACAAGAATGTGGTCTCCATCCTTGTCGAGACCTGCGATTGGTAATTGGAGGTGCTTCTCCAGTGAGGCTCTGAGTTGAGGATTTCTCCATAAACGGGAAGACTGTTTTCCTGTCGGAATAGGAATGATCAGGGCCTTGAATTCTCCAATATCATACCACATACCGGTACGATTCTCACTCAGTAGTTCCATTTTTTCTACCTTGGGCCACTCTCCCCAAGTGCCTTCCATTGCATTCCACCACTCCACGCTAACTTCAGGAACATGTAGCGGCAAGGTGCCCCATGAAGTAGTGATGAAGCCATCACCATGTGACAGGGCAATACCCTTTGGCCACCAAGGATGGGACTCCATGTTTAGAGCCGAGGGGCCGGTGGGGATTAACTCAAACGGTTGAAGTGAATCGGAGAGATAGAGGGGGCGATGATATGGGTATCAGTAATCGCCTCGGTGACGTTTTGGGTTCCGCAGTTGAGGCAAAACTACTGCGCGAAGTAAAGGAACACGAAGAGAAAGTCAACCACCTTGCAATCATCATGGACGGTAATAGACGGTTTGCTTGGTCTAAAGCTCTGCAAACTGGCATAGGTCACAAAATGGGTAAAATGAAACTCGAACAGGTTCTAGATTGGGTTCTAGAATTGAACATACATTACTTCACGGTTTACGCCCTTTCAACTGAAAATCTCAACAGGCCAGAAAAGGAGTTGAAAGGCTTGTTCGACCTCTATATCGAAGGACTGAAAGATATTGCTGACGATGAGAGAATCCATGAAAACAAAGTCAAAGTCCAGATTATTGGACGCAGAGAATTATTGCCTGAATCCGTAAATGCAGCGATCAAATATGCCGAAGACAAAACCGCAGATTACGATGATTTTACCTTCACTGTTTGCCTTGCATACGGCAGCAGAGAGGAAATGATTGGAGCGATTAAATCGATTGCTGAAGACCATGCAACCGGCGATTTGTCCCTCGAATCAATCGACGAAGAAGAGGTCAGCCGCAGACTGTATACTGCGGACATGCCAGACCCGGACTTAGTCATCAGAACATCAGGAGAAGAGAGAATCTCAAATTTCCTTCTTTGGCAAATGGCGTATACTGAATTGTATTTCACAGATGTTTACTGGCCTTCTTTCTCAAAGAAAGAATTGCTCAAAGCAATTCAAACATATCAGGCACGCAAGCGTAGATTTGGTGAGTGAAATGCCAAGTTGCGATGAATGTGGTCAATGGCCTCAGCCATCTTTAGCCGTGGATGCAGTCGTAATTCGAGGGGATGAGGTTCTGCTCATCACGAGAGGAAGAGAACCTTGGAAAGGCATGCTTGCATTCCCGGGCGGGTTTGTGGATAAAGGAGAAGACCCTGAGGAATCTGTAATTCGTGAACTCAAGGAAGAGTGTGGAATTGATGGAGAAGTTGTCAAAATTTTGTGCGTAAGGGGCAAACCAACAAGAGACCCCAGAGGGCATATTGTGTCTTTGGCATATC
>WTIV01000061.1:3875-5618 GCA_011525095.1 Methanobacteriota archaeon | reverse complement strand
GTAATATTTCACGTGCATGGTATGATGATTTTAACATCTCATCTACCAGATTTAATTTTCTTAGAGCATTTATTCGTGTAGTAATTGCACGCCGATTACTTGGTTCAAATTCGAGAATTCTTTCACATAATTGAATCACTTTTTGATAATCAGAATCCTCTTCATATGCGAGATTAATCTGCAGGTAAATTGCTTCAATATGGTTTGGCATATTTGTTAGAATATATTCCGACGCTGTTCTCAATTCATCAATTGTTCCTATTTTTGTCATGGAACGAATGTAGAAAGTAGCTGCAACTTTACTAATCGAATTTTGCTGCAGAACCTCGATACACAGGCTTTTCACTAAATTCATGTCTCCGATATCCCATGCCAATCTAATTCCTGAGATGAGTAATTTTTCTATCATTGAATTACTATCCCTAATTTGTGAAAAAACCTCCGACGCCTTTTCATATTCTCCTATTTTTCTGAAATTTTCTATTTTTTGTCTTGAAACTTCATCACTATTCTCTAAGGTTTCTAATATTTTCAAAGCTTCATTGTGGTTGTTTGTTTTGGCAAGGGAATAAACTAATTTCAATGCCTTTTTTTGTGAAAGTTTCAGGATTCCATTATTTTTGATAATCTTAATTGCTATTCGAGCAACCTCTTTCTCGTCATTCTTTAACTGGAACAATCTGAGCAACATAAAATCATAATTTATTATCCCTTCACCATAGCTTTCTATTTCAGTCAAGAACTTTTCAAGAACATTTTCATCCTCAAAACTTTCAACCAATGTTTGAGTTTTTTCCCAAGTCAATACCTCATTATCTTTGAGAAGTTCGGATTGTAATACGAACTCTAGACCCTTTTGATACTGCCCGGTAAATCCGTAACAATTGATTAGGTACTGCAATTCTCTATGTTGGTTCTCACTGCTAATGAAATTGTCTTGCCATAGAGGGATTGCTTCAATATGCCTACTGGTGTTCATGTAAAGGCGGGCAAGAACATCGTTTGCCCATGTTTTATCTGTCGCAATTTCTCTTAACCTTTGAAGAGATTTTTCAGCATTTTTGTAGTCCTTTTGGTTGTATTCACGTCGTGCTCGAAGCTTGAGTGCTTCTTCAGATGGACGATTTGAAAACCAAGTCATAAAAAAGACCAACCTATTCATCATATCCTAAACAATACGACATATTGACCTAACGCTGCTAATTTACTAGAATTCCTTCTTTGCACAAAATGTTTCTATATCGGAATACCAATTAAAGATATGAAATTTCGGGCACACTTTTCATACTCAATGTCTCAGGGGGTTTCATGAAGGTGGGTATTATTGGCGCCGGAATTGTTGGCGGGGCAATCGAGCATTGGTTTGCTGAAGCGCATGAATTGTTCATTCATGATCCAGTAAGAGGCACAACTCTCTCAGATGTTACGGATAATGTAGACATGGCCTACATAGCCGTTCCAACACCGATGGCTGAAGATGGTTCATGCAATTTATCGATTGTAGAATCTGTTTTGGACGAATTGCCAGATGGATTTACTGCAGTAATCAAAAGCACCGTAGTTCCAGGAACAACTCAGCGTTATCACGAAGAATATCCTAATCTGAAAATCGCTTACAGCCCTGAATTTTTAGTTGAAAGAAGACACCTCGAAGATTTTGGTAATCAAGATATCTTGGTTTGCGGCACTCATCACTCGGAAGTGGCAGAACGAGTTTTCCAACAACATAGAGAAGCAGGTGTA
>WTIV01000061.1:0-3775 GCA_011525095.1 Methanobacteriota archaeon | reverse complement strand
CATATTTTGGATAACTTGTCCACGGGTCTTCAGGGTAATGTTGACTTAGTTGTCAAAAATGGAGGCGAGTTTCATTTTGCAGACATCAGAGATGTCGAAGCAGTTGAGGCCTGTATGGCTGATTCTGATGCAGTTATTCATCTTGCAACGCAAGTATCCGTTCCTGCATCCATTGATAATCCAAAAGAGAATTGGGATGTCAATGTTCATGGAACTGCAAACGTTCTCAATACTGCAAAAAAACTAGGAATCACTAGAGTTGTCGTTGCATCTTCAGCTGCAGTGTACGGAATGTGTGAAAAAATGCCACTGAAAGAATCATCCGCTGGAGATCTCCTTTCTCCATATGCGGAATCTAAAATGGAGAACGAATTACAGGTTGCAAAATTTCGTAATGAAGGAATGGAATCGATCGCATTTAGGTTCTTCAATGTGTATGGGCCAAGGCAGGATTCGAATGGAGCCTATGCTGCAGTGATTTCAAAATTCATTTCACTTCTTCATCAAAATAAACGACCTACAATTTTCGGTGATGGTGGTCAAACGAGGGATTTTATCCACGTTGTAGATGTATCAAGGATATTATTAGAATCAGTTTTGATGGATTGGAGTCCAGAAATGAACCTAGTTTACAATGTGGCTACTCAATCAGAGATTAGTTTGATGAATTTATTAGAGTCGTTGTACAAAATACTCCAAGAAAAGGGCGTTGACACCACATCCCTTCAGCCTTATTTCACAGAAGAAAGGAAAGGGGATATTCGCCATTCATTCGCTTCAATTGAATCAACATTGTCTGATTTTTCTTGGAGGCCAACCCTGACACTATACGATGGCTTGAAAGAATTAGTAAATGAAAACGGTGAGTAGATGAATATTGCATGGGCCTCCTCTCGTGTTTTGGGAAGAGATCTATGTTCAACATCGCAGATTAATTTGGCAAATGGTTTGGTAGACAAGGGTCACAATGTTACTTTTTACTCACCAGGTGGATCTAGCGGTTTGAAATTTGAACATATTTCAATTCAGCAAAGCGACCTACATGGATTTCAGGCTCGAAGCATCTGTAGAAATTTGATTTCAAAAATCGAAGAATTGAATCAAGCAGATGTTGTATTACTCGACTGGACATTGTGGAAACTATCGCGGAGAATTAACAAATCTACAGTTTTGATAGATAGGTCCCCTCCCGCCAATAATGGGATACTAGCTAAGTTACAGTGGCGACCATGGCGTAAAGCATGGTCGAAAGCCAGCAAGGGAACCACTGTGTCTCCAGCGCATAGTCGGTTCGTGATGGAAGAAACCAAGTCTGCTGAAAAAACGATACAAGTAATCCCTGCGGGCGTAGACCTCGAATTATTCCAGCCAGGAAAAAAGGACGGACCAATCAAGTTGGCTTATCATGGTAGAGTAGACGTACACAGAGGAGTAATGTCCCTGCCGATGATACTGGCTGGCTTACATTCCCAAGGTGTTGAAGCAACTCTACACATTCATGGAACAGGAGATGCAGTTGAACGTCTGAAGAGCATGGATTTAGAGGGATTGGAAGTTACTGACGCACTTCCTCAAGAGGATTTAGCAGCAAAACTCGCTACTTATGATGTTGGATTATTGCCTATGCCAGAGCACAAGGTATGGAGCCTAGCAAGCCCATTGAAGCGCTCAGAGTATCTTGCTTGCGGCATGGTTGTATGTGGAATTGACCATGCAGGTCATCAGGTTGAAGCCTCGGGTGAATGGTTACAGTTGTATACACAAAAGGACTTCATCACAAGCACGGTTTCATGGATTAAATCTCTAGATAGGGAATCGCTTTATGGTTTGCAAGCCGAATCTCGTAAATTCGCCGAGGAGAACCTCTCATGGTCTCATTCAGTGGATGCACTGGAATCCATAATGCTGTCATAGATTTCTCCCCATTGCTTGCTAACGATATCGACATGATGCTTAGCCACTGATTCTTCAAGGCCTTGAGTAATCGGATTTGCTATCGCATCTTTCCAACCGGCTTTGTCGTCGAGGTCAACGACTTTTACACAATCAGGAAGGTCTGGAATATTGCTAGATGCAACCACTGGACAGCCCACTGAAAGAGCTTCAAGAATAACCATTGGTTGTCCCTCATATTCTGAAGGAACGACTAGACATCCAGCACTTTGCAACAGTTTCCACTTCTTTTCCTCACTAACCCAGCCCAGAGCAGTAACTCCTTCGGGAGCATTTTCAACACCCGTTACTCTGAGGTCATCTAATCCTAGAGAATATGCGAAGGCATGACCCTTGACAGGGTCATTTCTCCCCATCAGCAATGTGAATTCATCTCTCTCAACACCCTCTTTTGGCATTGGGCTAACTGGATTTGGAACAGAAATCGAATCTCCAATTAGGGGCTTCAATCTTTCACTCCATGATTTGGATAAACAGACTACGTGGTAGTTGTTTAGGTCAGATTTAGTGTCGATGTCGAAACGACCAGAATGAATATGGAAAACGACTGGAGCATTTGCAACCTTTGCAATAGACAACTTACGCTTGTACGACCAATCGGAGGCGCAGTGAATGTGCACGAGGTCAAAATCGCCGTTCTTAATTTCGTTTCGAGCAATCCGCCATCTTCTCAATTTCTGCAATTTACCTCGTCGCGAATATGTGTTGCAAGATGATGCTCTCCAACCCTGAGGAGGGTTTGCTGCAAGCAATTTGATCACCGAAGACATCCCACCGGGCGCCATCAATGGCCCCACGTGTACGACTCTTCGCATACCTGATGCTCGAACATACTCTGCAATAGTATTGATGTAGGCAAAGAGAGGGGTTTCGTTGAAGTGTGAATCATGACGTGGGTTTACTATGGCAGGTGAGTGGTTAGCCTATGGCGAGCTGGGTTTGGCTGCCGTGGGATTTGCTCCATTTGCAATTCACCGCTTATCTTGTGGAAGTTGGATCAATCAAAAACTGGAATGTCCTGAGGAGTTATCGGGGCATGAAATTACAGTCTTACTCCCTGTTTGGAATGAGGAATTGATTATTGAAAAGAAACTCTCAAATCTTGCAAAACAGGATTTTAAGGCACACTTGTTGGTTGTTGATTCGGCTTCTAGCGATTCTACATTAGAGAAAACAAAGACTTGGCTAGAGGATTTCCCTGACTCGTTTGAATCTTGGAAGATTATTCCTATGGCAGAGAGAAAAGGTAAGACTACTGCTGTAGGTTTAGCAATGGATGAGTTATCAGATTTTGATGGTATAATTGTGATGACTGATGCTGACGCAACGATGATGCCAGGCGCATTAGAAAGGGTAAATCGTTGGTTTAGCAATCCACAAATTGGTGCTGTGGGTGGTACACCGAAGCGAGAGGGAGATTTGGAAGGAGAGAATCAACACCGTGCTATGTACAGTATGCTTAGAGTGGGGGAGTCGGCCTTTGACAGCACTCCATTCCTGGAAGGGTCACTAATCGCTTGGCGTAGTGGATTGGTGACCTCATCAGATCTTTTTGTAAAATCTAACGCAGACGACGCTCAAATTGCTACAGCTGCAAGACTCAATGGATTGAGAGCGATTCAAGATCCTGAATTATTCTTTTCAGACCAAATGCCATTAACGACCAGAGGACAACGTAGGCAAAAGGTTCGTAGGGCCCAAGGGCTAATTCGATTATTAGCAAGAAAGAGGAAATTCTGGTTTTCTAAACGGCAGGGAAGATTTGCAAAAATATTGCGCAGAAATGCATGGATGCATATTCTCTCACCCCTAGCATTAACTG
>WTIV01000097.1 GCA_011525095.1 Methanobacteriota archaeon | reverse complement strand
GTTTAGTAGGTCTTCAGCCCCTGTAATGTCGCTTATTCCAGAATCGGTTTTACTATCTACATCAATACACCAAATTCCCTTCGTACTTGACCAAGATAGTCTCCCGCTAATTGATTTGGTCTGACCTTCGAGTCCTGAAACATCTCCAGCGTTCAGTAAGCAAACAGCCAGTGTTCCATCGTCTGAAATTACGTTATCACCACTGATTTCTCCGACCAGTTTTACCAAATTGTCAGAAGAGAACGACCACGATTCGTAGTTTGACCAACCGATTGTTGTAGGTACTGGTTCGTGTGTTCTGACTACACGAACCTCTGGTCCTTGAGTGTGAATTGACCAGCGAAGTTCCCTCTGTTCGTATTGAACTACAGCGGTTACCTCGACCTTTTGTCCGGATTCCAGCCATTGTCCAGGTGCAGAGTGAATTACCATTCTCATTTGGTGTTCACTATTACCATATTCGGGGTGGTCTCCAAGGTATAGGGCAGTGAATGTTGATTCAGGGTTTACGGATTTTGACAAATATCCTGTCAATGTGAATGTTTGACCAAGGTAATCTTGTGGATTTGCGGCTATTGTTGAGATTCCAATTTCTTGAGCTTCGGGTATATCTGAATCACTCCATGCCAATGCTCCGCCACCAAGTGCTTGTAGCCAAATGCGTCCTTCGTATTCGATTACATCCCCTGTCGCAACAACTTTTGTTCCAAGCATAGGAATATCTCCATATCTATACCATCTTAATTCTGCAACACCAGTTTCGTCTTCAATAATGATGTCTACACGGTCGTCACCGGATGAGTATGGATCTTCTACCCATGAAATTACAACACCTTCAATCGATACTACCTCGTTATAGTGTTCGACTAAATCTTCGATGGCTACCAAATCTGGTTCACGCACCATTGCATATGCATTCATGGCTGCTACCATCAATACAGATAGGGCAAACATAACCCAAAGTCTCTGACCTCTGAGTTCAGGACTGTCATCGAGCAGGCGGTCGATTACAGCTGATACTCCGCCGCTTTCAACCTCATCTTTGTGCTTCTCAACATACTCGCTATGCTCTATTTTACCGTCAGAGTTAGCGTCATATGTTTCGAAGACAGCATCGACATCCATTTCCATGTTTGCCTCATCGACAAGGTCTTCGATTTCTTCATTCTTTGAGTCACCGTCATCCAACTGTGCACTCTCGCTCATGTCCTGCCGACTCCCTCTAAATCCATATCCCTTCCGTAGGGAAAGGACTTGATATTAGATGCGAAAGCGGCCAACATGAGGGACCGAGTTATACGCGATGAGATTCATCGCGATATCTTCGTTCCAGCACACATCGCACGCTTGATTGATACACGTGAATTCCAACGCCTTAGGAATATTCAGCAACTTGCTACATGCCACTATGTCTTCCCAGCAGCGACACACAACAGGTTCTCGCATAGTCTAGGTGCATACCACCTTGCTAGGACACTTTGCGAGCATCTTTCGGAAGTTCAACCCGGAATAATTTCAGATGATGACGCTGAATTGGTTTCTATTGCAGCATTGTTACACGATATAGGTCACCCGCCATTCTCTCATTTGCTTGAAACTGACAAGGTCTTTGCGAATTTCCACAGTCATGAAGACTGGGGGAAAATGATGTTAGAATCTGAGGAAACAGAGATTGGCATAGCTATTAGAGAGGTTCTTGGTGATGAGAGAACTTCACGCTTGTTTGCTCTATACTCGGGTAAGGACGAACATGATGGGGAACCGATTTCTCCATTCTTGAAAGAGATTGTTAGTAGCCAATTAGACGTTGACAGAATGGATTACATGATCAGAGACCAGGCAAATTCTGGTGCGCAAATTGGAGGCTTTGATTCAGCCAGAGTAATCCGTGCACTTAGGGTAGGGGATAACGGCCACCTGTATGCAAAACAATGGGGCCTTCCTGCGATTGAAGCATACTTGGTCACTAGATACCACCTGTACAACCAAGTCTATTTCCATAAGGTTAACCAACTCACTCAAGAGTACTTGGTTGGTGCTCTATCAAGAGCTAGAGAGTTGGCAAACCTAGGCAAGTTAACTCTTAGCGAACCATTGCACAACATGCTATGCAATGACGGCCTTACTGTTCCACAATACGTTCGCCTAACAGATGCGGACATCAACAGCGCAATGATGGATTGGGCAGACAGCGATGACGAGGTGTTGTCTGGTTTTGCTCGAAGACTAGTCTCTCGAAGGGACTACCACAAGTCGATTAGAATTGGTGAATTAACAGCAGAAATGAGTTCTGTTGTAATCCCAAAATTACTACCTGTCTTAGAAAATGCAGGTTACACCGATGCAGACATAATTACTGCATCAATCAAGAAAAAGGGATACATGCCTTACAGCCAAGGCATTGTGCTAGAAGATGGCAGAGATGTTGTCGAGCACTCCCCTCTTATTCGAAGCCTAACACTGTCATCAGAACAGGCTTTGATATTCATCCCAGAGGAAGTTAGAGACGAATGTGAGCGGGTTGCACGTGAAGTGATTAAACCATCACAATCAAGACTACCAACCTCATGAGGGTGATTGCTACGGACCTGTAGCTTAGTTGGTTGGAGCACCCGGCTCATAACCGGGCGGTCGTGGGTTCAAGTCCCCCCAGGTCCACCAAAATCGCTAGGCTGCAAGGTTGCTCTGGCGTTGGAACGGAGATACACTGATTCGAACTCATTGTTCGTATTTTGGAAAAATGCACAAAAAATTAACTCGAGACAAGAAACTGGTGTCGAATTAATATGTCACATTCAATGCGACAATCATGGACGAAGAACTCCAAGATATGCTAATGCAGCCAGCAATCGTTGTAAATCAGCAAGTCGAATTATCAAATGTGTTGATTGGAATCGATGCAGGTAACAAGTATTCTCTGCATTCGCCAACTGGTCAACAACTTGGTCAATCCGCTGAGGTTGGCGGAGTTGGTGGATTCATCATGCGTCAAATTTTTAGAAATGCAAGGTCTGCTAATGTCAAGGTCTTTGGTAACAAAGGAACTGAAATAGCAGAGATGCGAAAACCGTTCAAATTCATTTTCTCAGAAATTGCTGCCACAATCGGAGGAGCAGAAGTTGGAAGAGCAAAGCGAACATCTTGGATTGGAAGAAACTACACAATCAGTGTCCTGGGAGTTCCTACATTTACTATCCAAAGCAGTTTATTCCAATGGAAGAACTTCAGGTTTAACGTCATGAAAAACGGTGTTCACGTTGCTACGATTATGAAGAGATACGAAGGTGCTCTGAAGATGATGTTTACACAAGCTGATACTTTCACTGTTGAATTCCACGATACGAGCCTAAGCCTCGAAGAGAGGTTCACCTTACTTGGAACAACTTACTTGATCGATTTCGATTGTTTCGAACAGCGTTGATTTTAGTCCGTATTGATTGCAATTATTGCATCAAGAGATACGATTCCAAAGTTGTGTGAATCTTCACTCGCTAACGGGTCAGGATTGTCTCCTTCAACAAAAGCGCCCGAATCCGTGATACGTTTGACACGCTTTACACAGGTCACATTAGGCTTGAACGGATGTGTAAAGACAACTATGTTGCCTACTTCCACACTTTGCCCTGAATATTCCTCACAGGAGAGTGTATCTCCATCTTTGAAATTGGGCCACATTGAGTCGCCCTTTATTTTCACATTCAAGATGCGCGAATCCATGGGACTTCACGGCCCTTGACTGACCAGAACATGTGGTGGATCGCCTCGATAGCATCCATCAATTCTTGTGCGTGGTCTGCTGAAACTTCAACCTTGCATGCAGAGCAAAGTTTTGCAGCGTTCCAGAATGTGTCGTGAAGGTCAGGGTTTGCGTCAAGGTGCTGTGGCTTGAAGAAGTCTGTCCAAAGGACGAGAAGTTCATCCTTGCACTTCTGTGCTTCTTCTTCTTTGATTGCTGCATATCTGCTCATTGTGTTGATGTATGCTGCTGTTCCACATTCGCCACCGTGGTTCTCTGCAAGTGCGATCATCTTCTTTGTCATGGACTGTACAGCTTCACCAGCAACTCTTGCGCTAGCTGGGTCGTAAACTCCACATGGTCCGTCACAGTGTGCTTCTGCTTCAATAGTAAATTCGATTGTCATTAAATCCCTCTTACAAACCACTCCAAAAGGCTTAGGCATATCAACATGTGCCCATCATCACAAGCAGGCCAGTTATCCCTTTTCGATAAGGCATATCCCCAAAATGGTTATGAGGGTCGAGAATGTGGCTTGTTGTACAGGTGATACCATGAAGGCTCTTCGACGTTGTTTAGTCATTCTCGCCGTGTACTTTGCAAGCACTCTAGTTGTGGCAACTCCAGCCGCTGCACAGGTCTCTGTTCCAGCGGTAGATTTACAGTGTTTGTCTCCAAACCCAAGCGGTGCCGTTGACGTACCAGTTTACCCTGGTGCAACATTAACAGGATTCGCTAACTGTAGAGTTACAAACCCTAACTCCTACGTTGAAAGAATCCAAATCCAAGTCAACGCTGATGGACTTGTTGTTGCGGCGCCTGGTACTATCACACTAGCGCCAAACGGCGAATCTGAATTCCAGACCACCGTCAGAGCAGACCAAAGGATGACAATGTCTGGTCGCAACCTAGAAGTCACAGCAACTGTGGTAGAAGCAAACGGTGCACCTCCACCCAACATCGCTGAATCAAAGGTTCAGATGATTATCAACATTCTACAATTTAGCAGACTGCAGGTTGAAGCAACAGAACCGTTCCTACAACTGTCTCCAAAGACAGACCACAACTTTGAGTTCAAGGTTTACAACCAAGGTAACTGGGCTGACAAGTTCGTTGTCGGTGTGACAGAAGAATCTAGAGATAAGTTAGAGGAGAAAGGATTCCAGATCTCTATCCCGCTTGTGTCCGTTGAAATCGAAGGTATGGCTGCACCTCAAAAGGTCAGAGTCATGGTCAGAACTCCAAAGAACCAGGGATGGACTGACGAGTACCACACTCTAGAGTTCCAAGCGGTTTCTGAATTCTCCTGCCGATACGAAATCAGCGGATGTAACTCAATGTCTCAGATGATCACCATCTACGTACGTGGTGTATATCTGCCAGGCTTCGAACTAATTCCATCATTGGCTATGCTAGGAATGGCTGCAGCGGTTATCGCTCGTCGAGGAATGGAAGAAGACGACGATGACGAAGCCGAATGGCGTGAGTCTGCTCCCGGACTTTGAAGAAAAGTCTAGAATAAGCCACGAATATTACCCACGAAGGGGTTGTATTGATAACGTAGCACTTAACGTAGTTATGATGTACAGGTACATTTGGTGATTCTAATGAGTGGTTTACTGGACAAGGCAAACAAAGCTGCAGAAGACAAAGAAGAAGCCGAGGTTGTAGATGCTGTTGTAGAAGTATCTACAGATGGTGAGGTAATTGCTGAACCGTCTTCCGGCAACGGATTGAACATGGATGCACTCAAGTTTCAGATCGGTGCAGTGTTTGGATTCATCATAACTATGATTCTAGTTTTCTTCATAGATACAATCGTTCTGTTTGGAGACTTTACTTTGGACGACTTATTTGTTCCAGGTGTTATCCTCTGGTGGTTGGTCTTCAACGGTGAAGATCTCAAAGCTCAGCAATTCGATTTACAGAAGTTAGGAGTAACAGGTGTTGCGTTT
>WTIV01000104.1:5260-22617 GCA_011525095.1 Methanobacteriota archaeon | reverse complement strand
GAAACTCTCAAAACTTAGAGCAAACAGAAACAGTGCTGCTGCTGATTCAGCACTGGAAGCTATCACAAGGGCCTCAAAAGGAACTGAGAATCTATTCCCACTGGTAATCGAGGCTCTCAAAACTGATTGTACACTTGGTGAAATTATCAATGCGATGAAGGAAGTATTTGGGACGTACATGGCCCCTAGCGGGTTTTAGGTGATTAGATGAAGATATATCTAGACCATATCGGAATTGCATGTGAGAATCTAGACGATTCCTCTTCGTTTTGGTCATTGTTAGGTTTAATCCAAGGAGATGATGAATTGGTAGAAGACCAAGGAGTAACAACTAGGTTTTTTTCGACAAGTAAAAACGACCCTACAACACCTAAAATTGAGTTGCTCGAACCCACAGGCGAAGATACACCAATTGGAAAATTCCTATCAAAGCGAGGACCTGGTGTTCAACAAGTTTGTTTTAGAGTTGAAAATATTGAATCTGTAATTTCCCTAATGCTAGAAAACGGAATACAGATGATCGATACCGTACCAAGAAAGGGAGCACATGGTGCAATGATTGCTTTCGTTCATCCAAAAAGTACAGGTGGAGTGTTAGTCGAGTTGGCTCAGAAATAGCACACAAGCAAAGTACTGATAACCAATTTGGCCTACACAAATTCATGCGAACCTGCATTGACAGACTCATCGCCCAGCCGCATGTGGACGGCCCAAGAGTGAAGTCTGAATCGGAGTTCATTACTTCTCGGCTCGAAGTTTGTAGATTGAATGGTGAAATCACAAACGATGCATATCTAGACGCCGGTGCGATTCAAGGAGCTTTGGAAATGATAGCGAATCATATAGAGATGGGGGTAGCACAAACAGAGATACATGACCTACTAGTCCAGCAAATTACTCGGGCCAATAGATTGGAAGAAAAACATCCAGGATTAGATAAGGCAATTGAAGAAGGACGCTGATTAAATGACTGAATCTATGCTATCACTTGTTGGTGTTGGTAAGAATTTCAAAGAGGTTGAAGCGCTTACTCACGTAGATTTAGAGATAAAATCAGGTCAAGTTATTGGGTTAGTTGGAGGGAATGGTGCTGGTAAAACTACACTGCTGCGTTTGATGGCAGGGGTTATGGAACCTACCAAAGGCAGTGTGTTATTCAAAGGCGAGCGCGTTTCATCAATGAGGTCGAAACTCGGAGTAGTTCCTGAGTCCACTGGATTATACTCTCGATTAACTGCTTGGGAAAATATTCGTTATCATTCGAGAATCTATGGAATTGAGGACCAAGTAGCATGGAACCGGGTCTCCCATTTTGCTAAACAGTTGGACCTAACAGATTCGTTATCGAGGCACACGAAGGGTTTCAGCAGAGGAATGAGGCAAAAAACCGCCTTACTCAGAGCATTGGCTCACGGCCCAGATATACTCCTTTTGGATGAGCCAACTGCTGGCCTAGACGTGACAAGCGCCAGAACCGTCAGAAAGTTAGTTGGCCAACTTAGGGATGAAGGAGGTACTGTGATTTACAGTACACATCACCTCGCTGAAGCACAACAAGTATGTGACAGAATAGTGATAGTGCACAATGGGACAATAAGGGCGGATGGATCCCCGCAGGAGTTACTTGAGTTGACCAACAAAAATACGCTTGAAGAAGCATATGTCTCTCTCACATCCGACAAAGCACGACTGAGGACTGAAGATGACACAAAGGAAAGCAAACTAGCAAAATGGTGGCGGATTTTCCTCACTGGCAAAACACCTAACTCTATGGAGGTGGGTGAAGATGAGTAAATCTTGGAGATTTATTTCTACAATCGCAAAAAAAGAAATTGTCGAATTTGTTAGGGACTGGAGAACCTTGTTAGCATTGGTTGTTATTCCGCTACTAATATTCCCTGCGCTTTTTATTGCACTTCCATTATTGTTGGAATCTGAGGCTGCTGAACTTGATGCTTTAGAATTAGAAATAATATGGCAAGGTGATTATAATTCAGATTTGGAGGAATCATTCAATGACTCAAACGTCAAATTCACATTTGAACCGTTGCCAGCAAATATCAGCAATTTATCAGATATTGGTGATGACTTAGATAGGATAAGAACGTTGGAAACTCAAGCTATTTTTAGATTGCAAGCCAATGATTCAGAATGGATGTTCGCAATATTGTATTTGTCAACTAGTGAAGCATCTAATGAGGCGAGGTCACGTGTTATTACTGCTGTTGGTGAGTGGGAATCAGATGTTGTTAACGGGACCTTAGTCGAAGCAAATCTCGACCCAGAAGTTACCCTGAATCCTGTAAAATGGGATGGTGACTGGGAGAGTGCTGATGCTGCAACAAAGGGTGAGCAGGCAGGATTAGCATTATCTTTGTTTATTCCAATGGTTATTGCCATCTGGACGGCATCTAGTGCAATACAGCCCTCGATTGATATGACAGCAGGGGAAAGAGAGCGAGGTACTCTCGAAGCTCTACTTTGCCTACCTTGCTCCAGATTAGAATTACTGGCAGGAAAATGGCTTGCCGTCGCAAGCATCACAAGTGCAGGGGTGGCTCTTCAAATAGGTGGTTTACTATTTGCAATAACTTACTTAGCATCCTCGTCAATAATTGGTGTGCCTTCTGTATCCTTCACTAGTATTCTGCTATTACTTGTTGCCGTTGTGATATTCGCAGTAATGGTTGTCGCATTCGAACTTGCATTGGCAATGAAAGCACACAGTGTGAAAGAGGCTGGTTCATTATTAGGTCCTGCGATTTTATTCATAATATTCCCAGCATTATTCACTCAAGTGATTAACCTGGATACTGTTGAATCTTGGTGGTTTGCCATACCTCTTGTTAACATTCTTCTTGCGATGAGAGAATTGCTATTGGATAGAGTGATCTTTGAACACGTACTTGTTTGGCTGTTATCTAGTTTAATTTATGCTGGGCTAGCGGCATGGTTTGCCGCTAAGCAGTTCAAGCGTGAAGATTTAGTTGCTTCATTGTCTTAAAATTGGATAGCCCCATATTCAATTATATACAACCAGTGTGTAATTTACACCATGGATGTACTCCATTGGTTAGCGGAAAGTATGCGAGTTTGGGACGGCGGACTTAGAGCAATAGTCGCAAAATCGAAGATGAAACACAAATAATCACTGAGTATTACTCTGCGAATACCTTGATAATAGAAAACTTACAGGCGCAAATAATGCCGAAGGTAAGTTTAGACATGCCAGCTCAAATCTTGGCTGATTTGAAATTACATGTTGGAGATGACGGAAAATTCGTTAGCGTTGCAGACGCTATCCGTACCGCATGTCGGAAAATGCTTGACCAACTCGACGCTATAGACGTAAGGCACGGCAGAATGGAGGGTAAACAATGACTTCTAGAGAAGATGCTATGGCAGCAGTTAGTACAATACTAAAGTACATCGAGGGAGATGATACTAGGGAAGGCTTAGTCGATACGCCAAAGAGGGTAATTGACTCATTTAGCGAGATATATGCGGGATATGAGATGGATGCTGCAGACGTATTATCATCGACATTTAACGGAGAAGGTTACGATGGAATTGTATTGCTAAGGGATATCGAATTCCATTCAACATGTGAGCATCATCTCCAACCATTCAGAGGGAGAGCTCATGTTGCTTACATCCCAACAGAGAGAATTGTTGGAATTAGCAAACTCGCTAGAATTGTTGAATTGCACGCAAGGAGACTTCAGAACCAGGAGCGAATAACTAACGGTGTTGCAGATGATATCGAAGAACATCTGAACCCTCTAGGTTCAGCAGTTATCATCGAAGCTTCGCATGGATGCATGCAGTGTAGAGGGGTATCAAAACAGAATGCAGTTATGACCACCAGTGCAATGCGCGGTGTGTTCTTTGACAAGAGTGAGGCCCGTAGTGAATTGATGCAATTAATCCGTAGCCCACCATTGTGAGTTGATCCGATGACGACTTACCCAATTGTCGAAATTTTTCACTCCGTTCAAGGGGAGGCATACCATGCAGGTATACCACATGTATTCGTTAGGTTTGGCAACTGTAACTTGCGATGTGAATGGTGTGATACTGATTTCCTGACTTACACTGAAATGAATCTGAGTGACATTGTTGAAAAAGTGCTGAGTTACAATTGCGAGCGGGTAATATTCACCGGTGGCGAACCGTGTATGCAGGATTTAGAAACAATTGGTAGAGAATTAAAATCCCATGGAATCAATCTTTCAGTAGAGACAAATGGTACAATTCCTGTTCCAGAAATCATAGACTGGATATGTGTGTCACCAAAGGATCAACTCTATCCCAATGTGTCAATTAAGCAACGATCTGGTAATGAGTTGAAAGTAGTTTACTGTGGGCAGGATTTGTCAATGTATGATGACATAAAACAAGGCTTTGAACATCATTTTCTTCAACCATGCTACATGGAAGGAGAATCTGTAGAGCAAAATGGCAAGAATTTTGCAGTTGTGGAAAACCTCGTCAAGGAATCTCCTGGTTGGCGTTTATCTTTGCAAACACACAAATGGATGGGGGTTGACTGATGCGAGCAGTGATGGCTTTTAGCGGCGGCATGGACTCAACAGGACTTTTGATTCACTTACTATCAAAGGGATACAAAGTTAGCACCCTGTCATATGATTATGGGCAAAAACATGTGATAGAAATAGAGCGTGCGAAATTAAACATCGCATACCTAAAATCAAAAGGTTTCGAAGTTGAGCATAGAGTTGTAGATCTCAAATCTGCAATGAGCATCTTCCATTCTGCTCTTACAAGCACTGAGTTAGAAGTGCCGGAAGGACATTATGAAGAGGAACAGATGAAGGCAACTGTAGTGCCCAATCGAAATGCGATTTTTGCATCAATATTGTATGGATACGCACTGTCCACATCAATAAGAGAAGATGTCGACGTTGACATAGCACTAGGCGTACATTCTGGAGACCACGCAATATATCCTGATTGTAGGCCCGAATTCTATGAATCGATTGGTGAATCGTTTGCAATGGGCAACTGGGATAGTGAAAGAGTATCTTTCAACTTACCATATATTGATGGTGACAAAACAACTATTCTCAGAGATGCACTCATTTCATGTCAAAAACTTGGATTGGATTTTGACACGATTTTTGCTAATACTAACACAAGTTACAACCCTGATGAAGAGGGTAGGTCTAGTGGTAAAAGCGGAGCAGATGTTGAAAGAATACTCGCTTTCCATGACATAGGAAGAAAAGACCCAGTTGAATATATTGATTCTTGGGAGGTTGTTTTATCCGGAGCTCTAAAGGCTCAATTACGCCACTATGTGATGAAAGAAAACGGCACGGAGAGACCATACACTGGAGAATACGACAAACACTTCGAACCAGGAAACTACCATTGCGCGGACTGCGACAAACTTCTTTTCTCATCGAATTCAAAATTCGATTCTGGTTGCGGCTGGCCTGCATTCAGTGAAGAAGACGAATCAGCCAACATCACCCAGTTGAAAGACACGAGTCATGGCATGGTTCTAATTGAAGTGAGGTGTTCAGAGTGCGACTCACATCTTGGACATCTATTCCATGAGGCACGTGGCCCCAGATATTGCATCAACTCGATTTGTTTAGATTTCAAGGGTGATTAAAATGGTCAAATATTATTCTTCGAAGAAATACGGGCATGAAAGGGGCTTATCTGCGGCATTCCGTCAATGGAAAGCAGACAGCCATTGTAAATACATCCATGGATATTCCCTTGAATTTGAATTCAAATTTGGTTCAAATGAGTTAGATGAAAGAAATTGGGTAGTAGATTTTGGTGGGTTAAAGCAATTAGAAAAATGGCTTAGAAATCACTTTGACCACAAAACACTGGTCGCCTCTGATGACCCAGCATTATCGAAATTCAAATCTTTAGATGAAGAAGGCATCATTCAGATGGTAATAGTAGAATCAACGGGTGCTGAAATGTTCGCAAAGATGGCAATGGAGTTTTCAACCAGCCTAATTCAGGAGAACTATGGTGATAGATGCTGGGTAGAAAGTGTGACCGTAAGGGAACATGGTGCAAATAGCGCAACATGTAGCATCTGATTTAATGAAGACGTAGACGTTTCTACTTATTCGGATTGACACGCTTGCGCCTCTCTCTTTTCCAGTTCTCATCATCTGAGAGTTTCTGGAGAGCTGTTGCAGCTTGGACAAATGAACCAATCATACGCTCTGCTTCAGAATCAATTGGTAATCCACGAAGAATGACTCTGTCGAATACATCACCAATCAATTCGTTCTTATCACCGTCAAGAGAGGCAGTGAAATCATCGATTGACTGTTTCAAAATTTTTCTCAATTCGGGATTTAATGCACGTTCTTTTTCTACACCCCTAACCATAGTCCCATGAATCACTCTGTCCCTGTGCAATTCATACACACAGTGTCCTACAGCTTGTGATAGATTTGCTATTGGGTAGCCTTCCCATGTTGGTAGAGTGAGCAAGAAATCACACCTATCGAGATCTTCTGTAGACAATCCTTTGCCTTCTTCTCCAAAGACTAGTGAGACTTTACCCTCAAAATCTCTCAGCATCTTTGCAAATTCCCAAGGAAGGACAAAGTGTCGCTTGAGGACTTTAGAACCGACTTCTCTCTTTCCACTTGTACCAACAACTAGAGATGAGGAGGAGGTTGCTTCTTCTAGGGTGTCGTAAACTGTGACACTATCTAGAATTCTGCCTGAATGTTTGGCCCTATTCCTCGCTTCTTCGTCTTCTGCCGAGCAGTTTGGACTTACCATCGAGAGTTTATCAAAACCATGATTGAGCATTGTCCTGCAGATTGCTCCTAGATTTCCAGGATGGTTTATCCCAACCAGAACGATATCCAAATCATAACTTGATTTTGGTAATGGAACTTCCATCCTGTCCCCCATTACATGACCTCCGATATCCATCGAGGGTCACACGGAGCATAGAGAAAAACAACCGCTTCTTCGTCATTTTCCCTATCAGGCATGATGATTGAATGTTTACGGAATCCGTGGTTTTCTCGTAAGTGGTGAATCAAGGATTCTAATTCATCCTTTCTACCATGAACACTAACAGGAGTTCTATCCCAGGCGACTCTAATCGCCATATTAGGACCTCAATCAGTTCTGCGCTGGCGGTAACGTGTTACATAACCAGCAATCCAATTTCGCAACTTCTTCGATTCTACATCTGTGAGTTGCTCGACCATCTTCTTGTTATGGTCAAAATCATCAGTGAACTTTTCTCCATGTTCTTCGCATAGAATGATTGCACGTAGTTTGATGAACGTTGGTCTAATATTTCCCATTTTCACTCCTCCATTAGTTTTACTTCGATAGGGATATCCGGCTCGTCGTGCCTTGTTACCTGAAGACGGATTTTGCGAGGTGGGTTCTCGATTCCCCTTGCCCAAATTGCTTCATTGACAGACGGGTCGATCCAAACCTCTTCGTCTTCACGTACTTTGAGGTGTTTGACTACCTCGTTTTTGATAATTTGAATTGCTCTTGGAGCTCTCTTGTAACGAGTAATGTTCCAAGCGTTTCTCAATGGTACTACTAATTCACTGACTGCTGCACGTGCCATTCATATCACCTCTGTAGTTTAGAGCGTCTCCAGTTGTGACGCTTTGGGTGAGAAACAGTGTTTCGCGATGTTTTGAGCATGACCCAAACTGGAACTCTTCGGTTCTGCTTGCCTGCTTTTAGTAGGCGGATTTTCTTTGCTGCTGGCTTGTTGCGTGACATTTTTTCACCTCAAATTCTTCTGATGCTTGTCTCTCTTCGCCCTTCTGAAAGGCCGCTTAGGATTCGCTTGAGTTGTTGGTCGTTAACTGGAGTTGCAATTTTCTTTTCACTCGACAAGGTAGCCAGATGTGTTTTGACTCGAGTGGTCAATTCAGGATTAACTAGATTCAAACTAGCCAATCTCGACCTTGCTTCTGGAGTAAGGATTGTCTTCATTGCAGCATCTAATTGTGCTATTGCCGCCTGTTGTGACTCTTTTTGAATTTCTGCGTCTGCTTGGGCTGCAGCCTGCTCCTCTAACTGAGTTTGGATTTGGGCCATGCGCTGGGCACGCAGTTGGGCCAATTCATCATCAGCAGACAGAGTCATAGTAGGCACT
Organism: Methanobacteriota archaeon; assembly: GCA_011525095.1. Classification (GTDB taxonomy): domain Archaea; phylum Thermoplasmatota; class Poseidoniia; order Poseidoniales; family Poseidoniaceae; genus MGIIa-K1. The sequence goes on along the minus strand of WTIV01000104.1, from coordinate 14,471 downwards.
TCCCTTCACTTCCATCAGTATTTAGCCAAACCTGGGTAGGATTCTTCGGCTGCAGGGCGTACGGAGTGTGCGACCTCGTCGAGCAGTTTTTGCCCGGATGCAGTGAGAACCCTTCCTGAGTAGAGTTTTTGATCACCGTCGACTGATTGTACTGTCTTGGTTTCCTTCATGGAGATTAGACCAGCATCGCTAAGTTGTTGAAGAGCGGTTCTGATGATGTGTCGGCTTCCCATTGCAGGTGTGTTTGGGTTGGAACCATTGTCCTTCCTTCCACCATATGCTTGAGCTAGCGCATTTACACCGATTGGACCTTCTCTGCCAACCTTTCGAAGAAGAGCAGCGCACCTTAGTTCCCACCAGTTTTCTTGGGTAGGAGGACGCTCGCGGTGAACACCAGTTTTGACGTAGTCGGCCCACTGCGGGCGAGAAATAGCGTCAATTTCGGAAAGTTTACCAGCAAGAACTGGGTTCAACAAGTCAGCAGGGACATCGTAAAACGTCGTCATCGTACCACCAAGCAACTTGCCGACCTTACTCCCCTATATCAATGGCACTGTTCAAATAGTGGTTTATAATATCCAAGAAAAGGCAACTGCGAACACGGAGCAGCAGAGTTCTTGAAGGATAGATAATTGCCCCGAATCATGCGTAAAGCACTAGCTCAGAACCCCAACCTGTTGCGCACGCTAATCGGGATGGGCCTTACTTTGATTTTCTTGCTTGCGTACGCCGTTTACGGCGCAACAATCGAGACTGAAGTTTACATTTATGAGTCCGATTCTATCGAGTCTCAAGTAACACTCGATTCCGAAGACAGGTTCTATGATGCGGACGATAATAGAACAATATGGACTTGGGATGCGGATCTAAACGGAATCAATCTAACGTGGGTTAACCTGTCTGGAGAGATGTTGAGTATCGGGTCGACAATTTCAATTTCTAACTCAGAAGGACTCTACAGTCATCCCGACTTGGGAAACCCTGATGCAGATGACTTCTCTTGTTCGGAGTCTTGTAAGAAAGACGAGGACCACACAATCAATATTACCTCAGAGAGCACAGAAATAATCGCACTGACTGACCCAAATCCTGCGCTACGAGGAAAAGGCTCATTGTTTGCAGATTCAATCGATGAAGCGCTTGAAAAGTCCGACGAAATTCTGTCTACAAATTTCGCTCAAACCTCAGTTCGAATTACAGTGATTGAGCAAGGAAACAGAGATGTCGCACCAACTGTAACTTTGACCCAAGTAAACGAAGAGTTAGGAGATGTCGAGCAGTTTGAAATCGATGCAGCCACAGAATTCATGTGGGCACTAGCTGCTGTAATTGGCTGCTTTGGTATGATTCTAGTACCATCTTTCACCGTTTATTGGGCTGCACAAGCAAAACAGAAAAAATTGGAGTTGAAACTCCAAGTTGCTCAAAATTCACTTGAGGAAGAATAGCGAAGGAGTCATAATCTTTGGATTATCGTGCCAACATGAGGCACATGGGTCGACTACTGCCACTGTTTGTATTGACGTTGTTAATACCGTCATACGCACTTGTTGCGGTTGCAGATAGCGGAAGGGCTGTTAACGTAGACCTGGACATTACCGATATCTCGTTCACATATCCAGATAATGCAAACCAGTCACTATACCAGATGTTTTCTTCCAACTACCCAATTGCAGGATTCAATAAGCCTGAGATGCTATATGTCACAGACGGTGTTGTTGGTGTCGAGTTAAATCTGAATATTGTTATTGAAAATTTAGGTACTGTTCAGTCAGGATATGTAGATGTAGAGATAATGGTGCTTCATAATGAATATACTAGATTTGAACTTCTTAACACAACAAGAGGAATGAGCCCCATATCTGGCTCGTCATCGTCGTCTCTTGACGTCCTTTGGACCCCATATTACTCGGGAAATCACACATTAATAATCGAAGTCACCAATGCACTAGGTGACGATGATCCGTCCAACAATCAACAGTCAAGACACTTGACTGTAGCATACCATTACGATAATTGTGTTGATATGACTCAATGGACGTCAACCGGTGATTGGAATGTAAACTCAGATGTTTCTATATCACAATCTAGCTCATTCCATGTAGGAAATGGGCAGTTTTCATCTTACTCTGCGTCGACCACTTCGACTCTTACAAGCCCTGTATTCAACGTTGCTGACGATGTTTCAGGGCACAATTCTGCAATTGGCTACTCATTCTTCTACACTGGTGGAGCCGGTAGTGGTGACGCAATGAAAGGTTATGTCAAAGACGAGACCGGAAATTGGGATGAGACATTCACGATGCAAAACGTAATTGACAATAATTTCCAAGACGGACTAAACTGGAATACATTTACTGCTTCATACAACGGTAAGTCTTCTCCATTACTTCCGCTTACAAATTCACATTTTCACACTACAACTCAGTTGAGATTTACATTCACATCTGATGCTGTCGATAGCGACATAGGCTATTGGATTGATGAGTTGGTAATAATTTACGACCAGGCTGCAAAGAAGAAAGAGTTTCAGATCGAGACAACTGGTGTATCTACCCTCGGAGGGCTACCTGGGGATTGGTCAACAACCCGATTTGAAATGACAAATACTGGAAATATATCTGCTCGATACACACCCTCTGCAACCGGGATTCCTGCTAATTGGACTCACTATTTTGCATATCCAACCGGTGCTAGTATAGGGTCCACAGGCGTGGAATTACTACCTGGAGAATCTAGAGAATTTGACCTAAATGTGTTGATTGATGAAAACGCAAGTCAAGGGAATATACCAGTCACAGTAAACGTAACTTCAAACATTTACTCAGATGTCGAAGATGGTTTAGAGTCAACTATCAAAATACTGCCAGATAGATTGCCAGATGTAATTCGTCCAGACCCTACTCCCAGATGCGCACCAGGAACAACATGTCAATTCCCTGTAACCGTGGAGAACATTGGAGAAGCTACAGATGTGTTTACACTTGCGATTGAAGATAAAAATGTACCAACCGGTTGGAATATTGGCTTGTCTACAAACCAATCTTCTAGTGTCCTCGTGAGGATTGATACTCCCGCACAGGTTTGGTTATCGGCAACTGTTCCTGCTGATGCCGAGCCCGATGTTACGGGTGAAGTTTGGTTAACGGCAACAAGCACTAACGACACTCGCAGGTATGACACTGAGACAGTTGAAGTTGCAGCAGCAATGACAAGCATTGCTGAGATATCATTGGATGGAAACGTGGACTCTAGTGTATTCATTGACCCTGGAAATTCTCATGAAGTAACGTTTAGAATATGGAATAATGCATCAAGAATCGACATATTTGAAGTCGGTGTCATATTTACTGAATTATCTGGTTGGAGTGTCGAACTTCTCGAATCACCTGAACTAGCCATTTCTGCTGGTTCATCTTCAACGTTTTCGGTGAGAGTTACATCACCAGCAAATGCACAGGCAGGGGACTTGGGACCTAGATTAACACCTTCCGCAATATCCTCAAGATCGGGTGAGTCCATTACCGGAGAGGATTGGCATGGTACGAGAATTAACGCTGTTCGTGATGTTTCGCTTGAATTACTTGAATTTCCCAGTACATTGACACCTGGAATTCCAATTCATGTATCCATTGAAGTAACCAATAACGGAAATGGACCCGATACGGCTGTAATTGATTTACCGTGGTCTCCGGATACTTGGGAATGGTGGGCATTGGTTGAAGGAGTGAACGTTACAGACGGCATAGATCTCTCTGTATCTTATGACTTAGATAATGTAAAGCAAGTCGATGTTTGGATTTTACTTCCTCCGTTAGAATCTCCAGGAGAATTCCACGAAATTACTCTCAAGGTATCTCCTGAGAGTGGGATAGATGTGAATGATGAGGATAATTCGAAAATGTTTGAATCTGTAACGGACACAATTAGGCAGCCTAAGTTGGATGGATATGCAGGAGAAAACGTGGTTGAAACCAATTCAACATTCTCATTCAATGCAACTGCATGGAATATTGGTAATGCTGCAGACAGTACTATTAGAGCTCGCTTGATATTACAAACTTCTCAAAGTTCTGAAAATGTAATTGGATTTTTGAGCACAGGTAATGGGTTATCAAAATCTAATGGAGAGTGGATTAGTCTTAATTTGGGACCCACTCAATCCGTTGAGTTGTTTGCAGATGTCATAATATCCGGTGATTGTGATTTGAATACGATAATTTCCGCAACTATCGAATTGCAAGGAGGGAGTGATGAACTCGGCAGACCAATTACAAAATCGGTTACAGCAGGACTGCTGGTTGGGGAGAGAAGAAATGTTGAGTTACAAGAAGTTAATCTCGTCGAACAGGAAATTGAATCGAATTCGGTTCACATCATTTGGCTAAACCTTACTTCAACCTCAACAAAAAGTGAAATTTTTGATGTAAGTGCAAATGTTCCAGATGGATGGGGAATTATTTGTGATGGAAATCCAATCCACTCACAAAATTCGAGGGTTGAACTTGATGCCGGACACATAATCGAGCAAAGTTATGACATGAGGTGTGAAGTTGTAAGAGAATCTGGAGATTATTCTGGAATGTATGCAATATTCGTCAATGGAAGTGATTCTAGAATTAACTACAAAATCAGTGATGCACTTAGATGGGCAGAACCAACAGCAAACGAAAGTAATGCAACGATTATATTCGCATCAGGTATTGGAATCATTGTGATCATAGTCATCGGGATCTTACTATTTTTGCGTAGGGAAATTGAGGAAGAAGACTTCGAAGACAAATACGAACAGACCGAATTCCTTCCATCACAAGGACCACCTTCCACCGCTTTTGGCGGGCCTCCAGCAACATCAGAACCTGTAGTTGACCCGATGGTTGAGTACCAAAGACAAGTCGATGAATACAATCGTAAGATGGCAGAATACAATGCATGGCAACAGGCGCAAGGTTCACAGGTTACACAAGAGTCGAGTAATCATGAGTGACGTACCGGGCATATGGTATGGACTACTCGCCCTAGTTGCTATATTTGGTGTATCGACTTGGTGCTTGGATAAATTTTCATCAAAGGATAACCTAAAGAAAATCACAGCAATTTGTGGTACAATTTCAATGCTTGCCCTTGTTTATGTTACGTTTACAACCGAGGGACTTTGATGATCGAAGGAAATTGGGATGATTTCATTCCGGTACGATTACCGGTTGAATGGGAGTATAGAGGCGATCCTGGATTACACCCGGATATTGATGGGGTTACTGGAAAAGAAGTTGTATTGCTAATTCAGAAAAGGTTTACACGATTCGAAAAGATACTTGCCAAGTTGATGAAAGCTCCAAAAGTAGTTCGAAGAACCATGCACCCAACTCAGTCCATGCTCTGGGAACTGATGAATGGGGAAAGAAATTTCTCAGAAATCTGCAACATAATGAAATCAGTTTACCACGAAGAGATTGCTCCTGTTGAGGAGAGAATTAAGGCATATCTCGAAGTTTTCGTAAGGCTAAATGTCGCCACAGTGCTCAAACCTAAGGAAGAAGAGTAAGTATATTCTCAGGCGGCCTTCCAATAACTGCCACACCGTTAGAAATCAATACTGGCCGCTGCAAGATACGTGGATTGGTTGAAATTAACTCAGCGATAACAGTGGCATCTCCAAAATCAATAACTGTTTCAGAATCTAAATCTGACAATCTGATTATACCGTCAAGAGTCGACAACAACTCAATATCATCAGGGTGTACGCCGTTATCCAGATATCTAAATTCCTCAAACTCAATACCTCGCTCGGAAAGAAGATTCAATGCTTGTCTAGATTTTGAGCATCTCGGATTGTGATAGAGTCTCATGATTGGTCCAATAGTTTCCACTAAATCATACTGGCGCCCATACAAGACGCAACCCTATGCCATCGCTTCTTTTGTCTAGTTTTGATAAACCGAAAGCAGAGGAAGTAGTCGATTCTGACTCCATCAACCAAGAACCTCCCTTTGTTATTCTTCGGTCACCCTTTTCAGAATCAGTCCACTCTGCAACATTTCCGTGACAGTCAAACAAGCCCCACTGGTTCTCTTTCTTTTGGCCAACTTCTCTTGTTGTCGCACCAGAATTACCTCCGTGCCAAGCTACTTCATCGAGTTCATTATCCCTATCGGAGTGATACCAGCGCGTTGTTGAACCAGCCCTACATGCAAATTCCCATTCAACCGCAGTCGGTAGCCTCCAAAGTCCGGATAACCCTAGCCTTTGTTCGGTTTCTAATTCATTCAATTTAGAGATGAACTGCTGACAATCCAACCAACTAATCGATTCAACAGGCCTGAGACCTGCTGACCAACCTTCTTGGAATTTAGAAGGGTTTGAACCCATAACAGCTGTCCATTCAACTTGCGTAACTGGACGAGCACCGATAAAGAACGGCTCTTTTACAATTAAATCTCCATTTGAACCTGGTTCAATTAGAACAAATGTTCCGCCATTGTCGTTATTGAAAGACGGTCTCACAGTTATTTCCAGCCGTAATGAGTGTAAGAAACCAGCGGGAACGCAAACGGACAATGCTTATGCCTAATGGGATGACCAACAGGCCAGTGACAACCATGTCAGAAGGCAATTCAACCAATCCAATCGATGCCGCGGCAGAGATAACAGATGCAATGATGTCTTCATTGGCAGACGTTGTCAAGACAGTTATCTCAAAACCAGATGAGGAAAAAATGCCTGATGAACCCACTACAGAAGATACCGATACAATATTGGATGAAAGTTCGGAAAACGATGAACCTGTAATTGACACCACTGTTGATGACATAGTTGCAGAAGGAGAGGCTGCACACCGTTCTGGCGACCATGATTCGGCATTGAAGTCCTTCAACAAAGCCATTGCATTGGACCCATCAAATCCAATGGCTTGGTTCAACAGAGGTGTTTTACTAGAGGCTGAACAAGATCCAAAAGGCGCCAAACAAGCCTTCGTGATTTGCTTAGACCTTGACCCAAACCATGGGCCCGCACTGGCCAACTTGGCCGTTCTTCTGGATAGACTTGGAGACGCAGACGGAGCCTTAGAAATAGCGGACAGGGCCTTGAATTATTTCCCCGGACATCCACATCTTGTAAGGATAGTTGAAGCTAATCGAGCCGCTGGTGGGGTAATCCACTCCACTCCAACTGTAATGCCACATACTCAAGAAAAATTGGTTGAACAAACTCTAACTCACGCAGTTGATTCAGGTATTGATGACTTGTTCGAGGAAGAATCACATTCTGAATCAAATGATGTTCCTAACACTGAAGAAGAGCAAAGTGAATATGTTCAAGAAATTGTTACTCAAAACGAGCCGGAAGCCGTAGTTGAGGAAACAAAGGAAATCGATTTAGATATGCTCTGCAATGAAGCAACTAGTGTTTTGACTTCTGGTGACGCTAAGGGTGCATTGCAAATTCTCAAGGAACACTTGCATGGAGAAGCAGCACAGCACTTTGATTCGTGGAGAATTTCTGCCGGGGCAATGGCTGCAATGGGACTTGATGATCACGCAATATCAGCATATAATCACGCCATTGGGCTTAATCCAGACCATGCAAAATGTTACTTCAATCTGGGAGCGCTACATGAACGAAAAGGAAATATTGACGCTGCAAAAAAGTGCTTCATAAATGCTGTAGAGAAAGACTCATCCTATTCGAAAGCCGCTTTGAGACTCGCTAATCTATCAGAGTCAACCGGAGACATTCCAAATTTGCTTACCGCCCGCAGACAACTAATCAGCGACGATGGTGGAAAGGAAGCTCTGGCTGTATTGTTAGTGGAATTAGCAGAAGGAGAAGCCAAGATTTTAGAAAATACTGGCGGCTTGCCACCGACGATTCCTGAGGGCCCAGCCCTTGCAACCGAGGCTGTTGGATTATGTGAGCCAAATACCACTATTTTTGCACGTGCATTGTCAGCATCAAATCAGCACACTGAGGCAGTAAAAACCTGGAAAGCAATGATTCAATCTGACAAATCAAACCCCGATTTATGGACAGGTTTAGCAAGGTCACTTGAAGCTGCAGGAGATATCCAAACAGCCCAAAGGTGTCATGAAAAAGCCAATTCATTGTCAAATCCACAGCCTGTCGACCCACTTGATGCGCTAATGGATACAGAAGATTCTCAACCTAGTCCTAATGAAGTCGAACCTTCATCTGGACACCTGACAACTCAACAGCCTGTTCCAACACCAACTCCGCCTCCAATACAGTTGTCAACAGAAAGAGATAACTTGGTACAGCAACCTGTTCCAACACCTATACCTCCAAGAACGGAACCGATTAATCAGGGAGTGATATCTCAACCAGTCCCTACTCCACTACCACCGCAAATAACAGTAGAGCCCGCTAATGTTCCGTTACCAAACCTAACTGCAAGGCCTGAACCAGAACCAAAACCAGTGGAATCAAAGCCACAGGTTGACCTTGCTGCGGCAGCACTGGATGCAGCAGCGAGAGTTGCCGTTAACAGCGGTATCGATTCAAACTCAAATTCAATTGCGAATCAGGACATTGAATGGTACAACAAAGGAGTTGGATTGATTGAAGATAAGAAATACAGAGAGGCTTTGTCATGCTTTGACAGAGCTTTACCATCATTTGCTGATAATGATGAGATGGTAATTCGTATCCTAAACGGCAGAGGAAATGCGCTCTACTACCTGGAAGACTATCCAAAATGCGTTGAATCATATCACAAGGCCATGGTAATTAATCCAAAAGGAGTTCAAGGTAAAACTCTCTACAACATGGGAACAGCCTACGCAGAGATGCAGCGTTTTAGCGATGCAATAAAATGCTTCGAGCAGGCAATCCCAAGAGGCTTAGACAAGGACCAACAGAAATTGGCCAAGGAACAAATCAGACGTTGCAACATTCTGCAAAAAGAGCAGCAGAGAAAAATGGGCTGATTTAATGAGCACAGAATCAGCAAATGAACTAATTCATCGCCTCACAGAGGGAGGGCTTGATGAGAAATTTGCGAGGATTATACTCGCATTAGTTGGCCAACCACCACTAAAAGCCAGTGAGATTGGAAAGTTAGTATCAATATCAAGAATGGACGCATATAACAGCTTGAAAAAACTCAATGAAATGGGATTAGTCCTTGCAACGTTTGACAAACCGATGAGGTTTTCTGGGCTACAGATATCTGACGTATTCAAGCAATTAATCA
>WTIV01000104.1:0-5160 GCA_011525095.1 Methanobacteriota archaeon | reverse complement strand
AAACCGATGAGGTTTTCTGGGCTACAGATATCTGACGTATTCAAGCAATTAATCATAAGAGAAGAAGCAAATGTTAGAAGGTTACAGCAGCATCTAAGTGAGATAAATGAAAATTCTGTCATAATAAATTCAAATCTTTACAAGCAAACTCAAGAACCGTTGTTTTCAGTGATTAAAGACAGACACAGCATCTATGGCACTATAGAAAACGTAGTCGAAGAATCTGAATCGATGGTATGGATGATGCTCTCAAAGTGGGGCATCCTTCATCTAATGCGCTCAGGTATCATTGATACGATCAATGAGGCCCTAAACAGGGGCATAGAAATTCGAGTTTTAGCGGATGTTGATAGTCGTACGATTAGATTCTTCGACCAACTAGATGACCGCATTGAAATTCGTCACTTAGACAACCAAGCACAAATGGGTGTTTATGTTGACGAAGATGTAGGTATACAGATAGTAAACTCCGAAGAAAATCCAACTGGTCGCGGTAAGGACGATACTGCATTGTTAATAGAGTCTGTAGACTATATGGAAGCACAACTTGAACTACTCAAAGTCCAATGGAGTGGTGGAGTGGATTATGCTGCTGCAAAAGCAAGGCTAGTTGATGGAATGATAACAGAACCACTTAGTCTGAAAATTGGGGATGGATCGTTTTATGAACGACTAAGAAAAATCATCGGTAAAGAATCTGGTTCAAGGTTTACTAATCTGGTTTCGAGAAGACCTGGCGAGCCAACAACTCTTGGTTTATCGGCAGCATCTCTTAGGGAGTTGGGAATAGACATGAGCGACATTCTCAGAGTTGTAGGGCAACGCATAGGTCAAGAATTGGCATTAGAACTCAGAAACGAAAACGACGAGGAAACATTTTGGGACCAATTGATACAAAAATGGAGAGAATTAGGAATGGGTGAAATTAGTATCGATGCAATGCCACCCAATTTAGTCAGCGTTATTGATAACCATTCTCAAGATAGGGACCCAAGATTGGGTTCGGTGTTATGTCACATGGATGAAGGTGTTTTAGAAGGCATTGTAAAAGAAAGATATGGCATCAAAGTAAATGCCTGTGAACAACTTTGTACCTCGCGTGGAGAAGATCATTGCGAATTCAAAATTACCACGATTAGTTGATTTATACACACAGATTGATATTCCTCTCCCTTCTCGGAGAATCATGGACTGTAACACATGCGACACCGCGCCTGCTATTGTTTTGAACAAACCAGAGGTCGTGAATGTAACATTAACGATTACAACCAAGGCAAAGGAAATGCTTGATTCAGCATTCGATGGCGATATGTCCCACGCTTTACTTGTCGGAGTGTTATCTGGCGGCTGCTCCGGATACATGTATGATTTACAAATTGTAGAATCAACCGACCAAGATTGCCAGGAATTGAGCGTTGATGGATTCAGAGTTCTAGTTCCAAATGCATCTTCTCACCTACTTGATGGAATAGAAATCGATTATGTTGACCGATTAATGGGTGGCGGTTTCAAAATAAACAATCCAAATGCCGCAAGTTCCTGTGGCTGTGGTGAATCATTCTCTTGAGAGTGATTCAATGGGCGTCATTAAACTGAACTCCTATGTATTAATCATCAGAGGTTCGGACCGTCTGAAATTCATAGACGGACTCTCAACAAACAAGGTTGAAGGAGATTGCTGTACGGTTTTTACCACAACATCTGCAAAAGTAATTGACATGGTTGATGTAATCGACATGGGAGAATTCTTGGCCTTAGTTGGTCACAGTCCTTTCAAGAATGATGTTCTGGAACATATGCACAAGAGAATTCTAGGTCAAGATATCCATATTGGAGATGCATCTCAAAATAATTCTGTATATTTGTCGACTTCGGATATTGATGTTGCAGACAGTGTAACAAAACGCAATACTTGGAGAGGGTGGATTTTGGTTGCGCCCAATTCTGAAATTATTGATGAAACGATGGATTTGCAAGACTTTAATGAATATCGGGTGATGAATATGATACCTCACCAGGGACTAGAAATTACATCCAATAATCATCCACTAGCCTGCGGTCTAGATCATTTAGTGCATGAGGCAAAGGGATGTTACATTGGACAGGAGATACTTGCTAGAATGCGAAGTAGAGGCAGGCAAGGAAAAGAATTGGTTAGGCTAGAAAACCCTGTAGAAAATGCTACAACGTTAGGCAAGACCCACTCATTGGCCATTGTTAGAACTTCAAATTGATTTGAATTGTTATTCGCTACCTTTAGATCTAAATGATTCTAGTGTTGTAGAAATATGTTGGTATACTGCATTCTCGAACTCTGCAATCTTCTTCACATACTCATTTTCTGAAGGCCCGTCCTCTTTCAGAATCGGTACCATAGATGACCAAACACCTTCACCCTTGACACGAGAGTATATTGCCGCTGAAACGTGTACTGCAATTAACACGTAACTCGTGGTAGCCGTGAATTCGTGTATTCCGATAGCAATATTCTGCAAAGGCCCATCGACTATTCCTTGCTTGAATAGGAATGCTATCGCTAGACCTGAAAGTGGGAGTAAAATCAAACAAAGGTACATTGACGTGTGTACAGACTTCGCAATGAATTTGTGAACTGGATGAACAGGAACTGTAGATGCATGCATTGTTCCTACATTCCTCATGTAGAAATATCTCATGATTACAATAAGAAGGAATATGCTTGCAAATATAACCTCAAAAATCAGAAGTCCGTTATCTTCTAACTGAGAAATATCATCTAACTGCTTGAACATTCCATAAGCATATAGAACAATGAAACTCCAGTGAATTGTTTTAGCTAATTTTGTGTGGGCCACACTAGCACCGATTATCTCACGCCGTTGTTACTAATACAAGTTTCACAATATTGTTGAAATGTTCTCTATATTCAATATCCAAGGATATCTTTCAATTGGCTCTTGTAAAAATTACCAGATCCTTGTAGTGATTCTAACTCTGAATCAGTCAAATCTAACTCAAAAATTGTCTCAACACCATTTGCCCCAATAATACAAGGAACACCGATGTAAACATCGTCTAAGCCATATTGTCCTGTCAGGTGGCATGACGCAGGAATCACTCTCCTTCTGTCATTTAGAACGGACTCTGCCATAATTGCAGCTGCTGAACCTGGAGCATAGAATGCAGAACCTCTCTCTAGGAGTTTTACTATTTCGCCACCGCCACCTGCTGTTCTCTCGCTAATTGCTTGAATTCTATCCTCAGGAATTAACTGAGTAATTGGTATTCCACCGACAGTTGTGTATCTTGGCAGTGGGACCATTGTGTCGCCATGTCCACCAAGGACCATCGGGGAGATGTCTTCTTCAGCACAATTCAATTCCAAGGCGATGAAATGAGCCATTCTTGCGCTATCTAACACACCTGCCTGACCGATGACACGTTTGGTTGGGAATCCGGTAACTTTCTGCATGTGGTAAGTCATTAAGTCCAGAGGATTGGTGACCACAATCACAGTCGAATTTGGAGCATGGTCTCGAATACCTGCTCCGACTTGAGAAATTATCTCCGCATTCTTTCCGATTAGATCTTCACGGGACATTCCTGGCTTCCTCGGGAAACCACTCGTAACAACCACAACATCGCTACCAGCAATGTCATTGTAATCTGCTGTACCGGTTATTGTACCGTCATAATTCAAGACGTTACTGTTTTGACTCATATCAAGAGCCTTACCCTTTGCAAATCCTTCAAAGATATCCAACAAAACGATGTCTGCAACTTTCATCTGTGCCAAGACAAATGCGCATGTTGCACCAACATTTCCAGCTCCGATAACTGCGATTTTCCTCCTTCCCGCTGCCATAGAAATTACTCTCCTATCAACAACCAAGAGTAGGCCGCCCATAAGGATAGGTGGTGTAATTACGAACACCTAAATTTTCAATCTCGACCGTGTCGTTCAAGAACCGGATTCAATTCGCCACAATCAGCGGGTGCGTTCCATGCATCGCTGAGGTGGTCAAATGAAGATTGGAGTTCCAATGGAGCCAGAAGGTGAAACCAGAGTCGCTATTGTACCCGGGAGCATGAAAAAATTGCAAAAAGCTGGTTTCGAAGTCATTGTAGAAAAGGGTGCAGGAACAGCAGCAAATTATTCTGACTCCGACTACACAGATGCAGGCGCTAGCATTGGTACAAGAAAGGACGTAATGGCGTGTCAAATCGTAATTTCAATCCGTCTGCCAGATACATCTGAGTTATCTAAGGGCCAAATTGTCGCATGCGTTGCTGACCCATTTAGGCATCCTGAAAAAGTCCAAGCATGCATCGATGGTGGTATTACATTGATGAGTATGGATATGATTCCAAGAAGATTGTCCAGAGCACAATCGATGGACGTTAACTCATCACAAGACAACTTGGCTGGATACAAAGCCGTACTTCTTGGAGCAGCTCATGTTCCACGCGGAATACCGATGATGACAACCTCTGCAGGTACAGTTAGACCTGCTAAGGTAGTAATCATGGGCTCTGGTGTTGCGGGATTGCAAGCAATTGCTACTGCTAAGAGGATTGGTGCAGTAGTTTATGCATCCGACGTAAGAAAATCTGCTGCAGAGCAGATTGAATCTGTTGGTGGTCGTTTCATTGAAGTTGACGGAATGGATGATTTCGAGGATGAAGCAGGATATGCAAAACCACTCACGCCTGAATTTATTCAGAAGGTAAATGACAGAGTTTGTGAAGTTGCAAGTGACGCTGATATCATTGTCACGACAGCACGTATCTTTGGCAGACCTGCACCAATTACTGTTCCTGCTTCAGCGGTTGAGAACTTCAAGTCTGGTGCTGTAGTCGTTGACATGAATGCTGATGTTGGTGGAAACTGCGAACTTACAAAGGCAGGAGAAGTACACACTACAAAGAACGGAGTCATAATCGTAGGAACATCAAACCTTCCTGGAACACTTGCTAACACAGCATCAATGCTTTATTCGAACAACCTTACAACCTTCATTACAAGTTTGGTTGACAAAGAAAATGGATTCCAAATCTCAGAAGAAGATGATATTCTAGTCGGAGCGCCAGAAGGAAATGATTTCCACGTGCCAGGAATGGGAGGCGTTCTGATTTGTAAGGATGGAGAAATGCATCCTAAGCAAACTCGACTAGGAGGTG
>WTIV01000069.1 GCA_011525095.1 Methanobacteriota archaeon | reverse complement strand
GTAGAGATGAGAGTATTGTTTTTAGAAATGCCATTAAGTAGGTTACTTATTTCTCCTGAAGTTTGTTTGAAGTTAGACTCCCTCAATTCCTCTTTTTTGATTGCATCCTGGAGTTCCTCAAAACCCTTACGCAATTCTTCTGCTTTATTTTGGGAGTCATCAATTCTATTTAAGCGAAATGATTCTTCAATATCCTGTTCACAGGTAGGGCAAACCCTATTCTCTGAGAAGAATTTGTGCTCTTTAACAATATTAGATATCTTTTGTGTTATCTTACCTTTGATTGTATTGAATTCCTTGAGCTTGTCAGTAGACCCTTTATATGACTCAAGTACAAGTTGCTGTGCTTTGACCTCTTCATCAAGATACTCAGTCTTCTTCATCAAACTTGCTACTTCATCATCTAGTTTATCAATTTTTTTATTCTTGAATTCTATATTTGATTCTGCTTCATTCTCAACTTTTTGTATAAACTCTCTCTGCATGTGAACTTTTTCATTCAGAGATTCTTTTTTGAGTTCTAGTGTTCTAATTTCATCTTTGATAATTCTGATCTTATCTTTGATCAGAACATTCATAGATGAGAATATTCTAATATCAAGAAGATCCTCCACCACCTCTCTTCTACTAGCAGCAGGTAACTGCATGAAAGGAACAAAAGTGCTGCTCCCAAGAATTACAATTTGTGTAAATGATTTGTAATTCATCTTGAGCACACTCTGCTCTAGCCACTTCTGTTGATCAAGTGCAGATGAACTTTGATTTAGTTCTTCTCCATTCTTATAAATCTTGAATATGTTTGGTTTAATACCTCTTTCAACTTTCCAATTTACACCATTGATTGAGAACTCAATAGAAACAAAGCAGTCCTTCTCATTTGAACTGTTAATCAATTGTGCCTTATTGATCTTGCGAAATGATTTTCCATATAAGGAGAATGTAAGAGCATCAAGAATAGTTGACTTACCAGCACCATTAGATCCAACAATCAGTGTTGTTGGATCTGAACTCAGGTTGACTTCTGTTAAATGATTACCTGTGCTGAGGAAGTTCTTCCAAGATATTTTTTCAAAGATAATCATTTGCGTTTTCAGGAGGTATTACAATATCATTTTTTGAAATGACTGCATATTTGTGATCATGCAGTTCTAAAGTCTTCAACATCATCTCTTCATCTATTTCTAGCACATGCATCTCTGGATATCCACCTTCCTCCAGTTGCATAGCATATCTCATAGCATCATCATCTTCTTCAAAAAGATAAAGAACATTCTCTCCATCTTCATCCACTACAGAGTATGCTCCCTCTTTTTCTTTTCCAAGTATAGTAAGTATGTACATTATACCATTTCACATGCTTCTTGGTAAGTAGTCTTCATCAAACTTTTGATAAATGCTTTATCCAGTTCAGTCTCAGATTCCTCAATGTATCTTTCAAGGATAGACATTGTATCTTCTGATTCCTCAACTTCAAAATTCTCTGACTCTTGTAGTTGAAAGTTCTCAACAATCTTGAGATCAGAAACTCCAGCAGAATAAAGTTTATCAATGAATTTTTCAAACTTACGAGAGTCAGTTTTCTTTCTCACAATGACTTTGACAATCTTATTTTCATACTCTCTCACATCAAACATCTGATAATCAGTGTCCTCATAATAGATGTTATAGAACATCTTGTATGGATTATCAACTGGTGTGTGCTTTAAAGTTTTTGTATCAAAGATATGAAATCCTCTGGTGTCATTGACATCATTCCAGAACATTTCATATGGGTTACCTAGGTAGAAGATTTTTCCATCATCTGATCTTGTATGGTAATGACCCGAAAACACCCTCTTGAACTTCTGATATAGTTTGCTCTCATGACCATGCTCCATGATGCAGCCTCTATGAGCTCTAAATCCACTGAGTTCAAGGTGCCCCATCGCAATGTTGCAAGTTGTACTTTCAATAAGTTGATAAGTTTCTTTCTCATTTTCTTCACAAATCCAGGGAATGAATAAAATATCAAGGTTGTCTATCTTCACCTCTGTAGGAGAAGAATAAACATTAATGTTATCATACTCTCTCAAAAGTAGATCCACTGAGTTGACATCATTAGTATTTTTATAATATGCATCATGATTGCCCACCATAAGATGAACAGTGATACCTCTTTCTTTAAGAGGATCAAAGACAACTCTTTTGGACCACTCTAGTGATCTGAATTCTACTCCACGCCTGCTATCAAAGGCATCACCCATATGAATGACTGTTTTAATCTTTTTCTCATCCAAAGCAGGAAAGAAAATATCATTATAAAATTTCTCAAAATAGTCATGAAAGAGTTTAGATCCCTTTCTTGCACCATAATGAGTATCAGTGATAATAGCAAGACGCATCAGTTTCTCAACTTGGAGTGAACATTATCCTTGATGCTATTATATTCAGAATAGTTGCTGCTGTCAAGATCATTGGCATCAAAGACCTCATCAAAATCAGTTCTCTCTAAGATTTTATTCTTGATCTCAAGTTGCTTCTTCTCTTGAGTAATTCTTCTCAAGAATGCATAGTAGATAATTTGAGTGAAGTAAGCAAATGGATTCTTTGATTTCTCAGGATTAAAGTTGTGAATATATCTTACACAATTTTCAATACCATCACAGATCATATCATCCTTGAACATGTAGTTCACAAAATTTGGCTTGTATGATAGATGATTAGCAATCTTCAGAAAACATTCTCCAATGTAACTTGGAATGACTGGCTTAGTTTCCCACCTCTTTGCTCTCTCTTCTTTGGTGGGTTCTCTACCATGTAGTTTAAAAAAGGATAACTCTACATCACTGCGATAGTCAATCAGAGCAGCAAGGAAATCCTTATTATTCACATAATGCTCAGACTTCTTAGGACTACTCATAACTCCATAGGCATTTTTAATGAATGGCATAGTAATGAATAATGTTCTCAAAACATTATATCAAATTTAACAAGACTTGACAACCCTATGAATCAGTATTAGACTAGGTTTGTCTGGTTTGAAAGAAAGAAACTAGCTTTTATACGAATCTAACTTAAAGATCTTTTCTAGTACCTCTTTAGCTTCATGCACACTAGATATATATCCCATTTGTCTATTAGGTCTTGTTCTATTTCCTTTTTGCCCTCTTCTAATGAAATCTTGATAGTATACAATTAAATCAATATCATCAGATTCACTCATGGTCAAAACATCATCCATTTTCAAGATAAACATATCTTCTCTTGTTGTTTTTAACCATGGTTCAAACTTGTAACCACAAGTCTTACCCCTCATTTTTATCTCTTCAATGCAGACAGGATTAGATACAATCAACATTGTTCTATCCTCTTCTTCACTAGCTGCTACCTTGGCAAATATTTCTTCACCACTGTGTTTTAATTTGATAGTACAGTAGAAATCATCTTCTATCATACTTACCTCCTGTCTAGTCTTTTATGTTAACTGATGTAATCTCATAATTGAATTGTTCTTGAACATAAATTTTCACTCTTTCAATAAAGTGATTAAGTGTGTAATTCTTTCTTGATCTAGTTGATAGATCATCAGCAATATCATAAAGTTTTGCCTTCACTTTACTTTTGCCTTTTCTTAGGACTCTACCAATACTCTGAAGATTACGAATACGAGATTTTGATGGAGAGGCAAAGATTACATTATGTAAATTTTTAATATTTATACCTGTACTGAAAGTGCCATAAGAAGCAACAATAATAGCATCATTTTCTTGCTCAGTAATGCTTCTAACTTGCTCTCTATCTTCAGCATCTACACCACCATGGACAAAGAATATTTTTCTTTTGTCACTAGCATTTTTATTTATCTTATCAAAAAGTACAGCACCATGTGCCTCTACCCTACTATAGAGTATCAGAGTGTTACCTTTTAGATCAAGTGCTAAGTTTGTAATTAGATTATTTCTTTTTTCATGGCTTATCAAAAATTGTATTTCATCTTCATAAGTATCAAACTTTTGTGGTTTATACTTCAATACCAAACATTGAATATCCAGTGTAGCAAGGTGCCCCTCATCAATTAGTTTCTTAGTCTGTGTCACTTTATATGATGGTCCAAACAATCCTTCTAGAACCCACTTGTGAGTCTGTGTGCCATCTAAAGTTCCTGTGAAACCATATCTATATTTTGCATGATGTAACTTGTCCATGATACCTATCAGTGACTTACTCTTAAAAAGGTGCGCCTCATCACCAATGACTACATCATATTCCTCAAAAAACTTCCTATCAAGTTGATATACTGATTGCCAGGTTGTGATTGTCACCTCATTAGTATTGACTCTTTCTCTACCAGCATAGATCCTATGACAGTGATTCTCTGCATCCCAACCATAGTCTTGAAAGTCTTTAAACATTTGTTCAACAAGAGATGTTGTTGGAACAACTAATAGAATCTTTTTATTTAACCCAACAAAATATCTAACAATAGAATATATCATCAGAGATTTGCCTGAAGCAGTTGGTGATATGAGTAACTTTCTGTTATATCTTAGTGCATCATACACAGCATCAATCTGATAGTCTCTTGGTTTGAAACTTGTTATTGACTTCATGTAATCTTTTACGCCACCATGAGACACAAAATCATTTACCTCAAATGGTAGCCCATAAAATTTATTATTTTCAAACTCATATGTATATCCAGACTTTTCACAGAATGCTACAATCTTGTCAAGAAGACCAACATAAATTCTCTTGGTCTTCATATTGAAAAGATGCACAAATCCATCCCAGTATCTTGATCTATACTGAGGCATGAACTTTTTATTAGGGACCTCAAATGTGAACCTATCTCTTAGTTCATATTCAATATGAGGTTCAGTTTGTATCTGCAGATATACTTCATTTACCTTCTGTATCTTCAAGTCTGCCATTATGTAGGTATTAACCTACATGTATTTATTCTCTATCAATATGGATATGTTCATACTTATACTCAAGAACACCTCTATAAAGTTCATCTCTCAGTAGGAATAATCTATTTTGTTCCTCAGGATTTCCCCCTGGCCAAACCTCTAATTTTGTTTTTACAGAATCATATAAAAGAAACATGTCAGCAGGTGTAAGCGTAACTGTGAAACTTGGTTCTTCTAAATGATCTTCCATAGATGGTTTTGTGTAGATTATTCTGGATTTTGTCTAAAATGATGAAACTTGTGATGTATAATCACTCTGTACAATTCAGTCATAATGCGTTTTGCATGTTCACATTCTTGACTAGATTCATCTAGTTCTTCTATATATTTCTGTAGAGCCTTGTACTGTAAGTAAATATCTTCATACTCAAATCTTAAACTAATTGATGGTTTGGGTTCTTCCACTATCCTAATCCTGATGTGAATCTCATAAACTCAATAGCATTTTTAATTTGGTATGTTCTATTAGTTATCTGTTTTAGTATCTCTTCAATAAATTTTAACATTGTGTCATAGTATTCTATTTTTAATGACACAGTTGAAAGTCTTTCATCAGCATCAAGATACTTTTGCATGGTATCTTTATCTCTGATTTTTTTAGGAAATGGATTGGTTACATATACATCTGGATCTGCTTTACCAGAATAGTATTCATACCTTTCATGTCTTATGTTTTTTCTCTGTTGTTCTGCTTTTTTTCTGAGAAGTAGGATGGTATTGTACATCTCAAAATACTTTGCATGAAGGACTGGTATGTTGAGAGATTCAGTATGTA
>WTIV01000130.1 GCA_011525095.1 Methanobacteriota archaeon | reverse complement strand
ATCGAAATAATCTTGATTATTTCTTCTTGAGTTAGCCATAAACAACAAAATTCCTGCGATGAAAATCGATAAAAACGACAGACCAAGAAGCGTTGTTTGTGAATTACTCGAGTCATCACTTCTCTCCTGAACGCTAGAAATCGGTACTAAGGTGACATCTTGCCCGTCAAGTTGCAATCTCAGTCCAAGGTCGCCCTCTTTCCAAGCTTCAATCTCAAACGTGTGTTTGTATGTTCTACCGGCGAGAAGCGTGAAGTTGATTTGTTCAAGTGCCTTTCCTGAACTATCTAGAACAGTAATATCCGATTCTCCATTGACTAAACCTATGTTTTCAACTATTATATCGACATAGATTATGTCTCCAACTTGAGGCCTATACGGTGTGGCAATTATTTCCCTCAATTCCGGCTCATATGCTATCCAGCGTATGAAGGTCTCAATTGGGTCCACGTCACTAGTTCCGTTACCAATAATTGAGCGACCTGAAGCGTCTGAGCCTTCAAACCAAACCATCAGAGAATCTCCTTTTTGCAATTCAGAGGAGGTATTCATGTTCACGACTGCCGAATAGAGGTTGGAGCGAACACTTTGGAATTCTACTGGAATTAGAATATTACTTTGCGAGCCTTCAATAATTCTTCCTTGCCTTACAAAACGCCAATGCATCATGATTGGATCGGAATTTAGACCATGATCATCGCTTACAGTTACCTGAACTTGTACGTTCTCTAACTTATCAGAATCTACCGATACCAAATGTCCACCTGAAATGACGATTGTTGGTGAAGAGTCATCTATAACAAAATCGATTTCATCACTTGTTGTTGTTTGATTGTATATATCGAATAACTCAGCAATCAACTTAATCTGAGTACCATAATATGACGTATCGAACACAATTCTGTTGGTTGAAGTACCATCACTATTTAGTGAATTTGTCATGAATTCACTTGCATTATTTCCAATCAGTTCAATTCGATATTCAGTGTTAAATGGGAGGTTGTGTGCGTAGATATCATATCCAGCGTGGTAAGCAGAAATTTCCACATCGACGATGTCTTGAGCATGGATAAAGGCAACACCATCCACATAATCTCCCAGAGGAGCAATTTTGTCTTTCACACCGTCTACTCGTAAATCGATTCCACTATGCAATGACCAATTAAAGAGGTTGATTGAGGTGAAAATGACATCGAGTGGAGCATTCTCATCCCACAAACTTAGTGATGGGATATTGGAGCCTACGCCTAATTTTTCGTCCATGTCCCACCTTAACTCGAAGTGGATGTAAACATCCCAAGTATTGGTTTGCCATCTTTGCACTGATTCTGCCCTTGGTGGCTTGATGAAACAACCAACGTCATGCTGAATTTCACCACTCCAAGGTGTCCACTCAATGTCGCAAATTCCCAAGTCCTTCGAAAGCACAATTCGCATCATATCTATCGAATCAATACCATTGTCATCAGATACTGTGAAATTGAATGTGTGAGTATTACCGGGCAATAAGAATCCATCCACCCTGTTAAGGCTAATCGATTCGCCACCAATCCAAGTTGAGTATCTTGGCTGCACATGTATTCTGGCTAATGGTTCTGATGAATTTCCGCCTCCAACCAGCGGGTTACCCGCAAGGTCAAGGCCCTCGAAATAGACGTCTAGCCATCCCACCTCTTCATTGGGTAATGGTACATTACTATCATCGATAAATGGCAAATCAATCGTCGCCTCTGTTGCACCAACAGGAGTCAAGAATTCGATTGATTCCCAAGCCCTACCACTGCGAGTGTAGTGCATAGTCATCTTGCTTGGCAATCCGTTGTCATCAGATAACTCGAGAATCAGAGGGATATTTTGCCCCGGATGCCATACGTGTCCATCTGCAAGTTGGTTGCCTCCGGGCGCATCGATAAACAGAGAAATGACTTCTGAATTATTTGCATCCAAAATAAAGCGGACGTTTTGTGATTGAGATGTTGCATCTCTTGCGGTCTGCGAATTTAGTGAGCCAATTTGTGTCAACCTTGGAATAATCTTGAATTCAGTACCGCTCAATTCTTGCTCGTCTGGGGTAATTATTGACGTGTTAAATAATCCGTTTTCATCAAAGCTTGTAGTCACATTCCCAATGACTTCCTCCCCGGATAATAATTCGATATTAACAACAGCATCCTCTATCATTGGATGAACGTTGTTTAGTCCTGAATACCTAACTTCACCAGCAACTGTGACTTCGTTTGCACCCATTACATTGAATGGCCACAGTGGATTTGCAAAATCATGTAGTGGCCGGTTATCTGACCAGGCTTTGAAATCGATAACCTCTAGATCGTTGGTAGAAGCAGCATACTGGGCAGTACCACTTATTCCCATGACTGGACCCAAAGAAATCCCTGCAATGTTTGTCGCCTTAGCAAACCAGTACAAGCGTGGATTATCATCAAGCATCCATTTTCCAGTCAATGACCAAGTGACGTTTTCGCCATCCCATGAACAATTATCGGAGTCTAGTTGAATTATCCCCGCACCCAAATCTTGGATGAATCTGCCACCGGTTTCCAAATTATCAACTGTAACTTGAACGATTGATTCTGAGACATTTTGAGTCGGTGAAATACTTAGTGAAATAGATTCAAGTTCTGGCGTATTTGGAAGGGTTTCGTGGCTGGAGATTGCTAACTGGGTTAATCCTGGGATGAATGTTTGTTGTGGCAGGGTAAGCCAATCATCGATGATGGATTTCTCATGAATGATGTCACCGTCGAAAATAATCCCACCTCTTTGCGAGGCGATAGATACTTGCATAGTAGATGTCATATCGCCATTTGGAGTAAACAATTCTTGCAGAGATGTATTTATTGCAATCGTGTGACTGAAACCTGAAATATAATTCAGTGATAGTAATTTGAAGTTCGTTAAATCTGATGCTGTGAATGAGAATTTGTACTCTGTGACATAGTGCGAGAATCCTGAATTTTCTATCCAGATATACTCTTCAGACAAGGTGGGTGAATTGTCTCCATCCGTTTCAAAATTGATACCTCCACGGTAACATTGAGTGATTATACCACAATTCCAAGCTTGATTGGAGAGGTTTCTTGCGGGTAGAATGATTGAGAAATTCAATGATTCTGAGTAGTTTAAATCAAAACCATACGGATTAGAAATTTGAGTTTCAATACCGTCTACCTCCAATTCGTATATCTGATTTGTATAATGGAATGAGCCATTCCACATCCAGTCGATAACACCATCAGCGCCCAAATCGATGCTGAGAGAATCGGGTGGAAGTAGTGTCAAAGGTTCGACTTTTATCCAACTGAAAACCTCTCCTGGCTCTATCTTTATCTCAATACTTGTCGCTTGGGCTGGTGAGAAACTATTCTCGAGAATCTTACCGCATTCATTCTCATCCATCATCGTGCCTTGGCCGCCCACTGGCAAGGTACTAGATGATAGCACAGGGATCCTATTTGTGACTGAACTAATTTGAGCGGAAACATTCCCTTCACAATCAACGGATACATCGGCATATGGTCTCCAATCGGGTAAATTAAGCGAGAAGTAATATTCACTAGAAACGGATGATGCAGAGCCTGGGTCAAGAACCCAACTTGGGAGATTTGGGTCGAGCCTTGTTAAGATATCTTGGTTTAGGTATTCGGTAATTCCGTGGTGAAGAATCTTGACTCTAGGTGTGATTGTTTCATTTTCTGTGGACATTTTGACTCTGAACTTTAGTCGTTCATATTCCCACGCGGCGATATTTAGGTCAAATGGTAAAGTTAGATTTGAGTGATTTTCGATAATATTGTCATTTGAATCAAGGACATCTACCAACACACTCGTTTCATTGGGCATTTCGTACAGAGAAGTTAGTCGAGCCCATCCAGCAAAATCTGAATCGATCAATGGGCTAGTCCATGTTCCATTACTCTGGAATCTGTCAATTACAATTCCTGCATCGTCAATATACCAACCGTCTTCTTCGACGTACGTATCTGTGAAAAAGGAGAAGCGTACTCGTACATCGTATCCTGCTAAATGCGATATATCGCCACTGACTCTCGAAAATGTATGACTAGGATTCCCAGTGCCGCAACCATTTGGAACTGTTGAGCCGTCAAAAATTCCAAGTTGATAGAATGGAGAATTTGGATTAACGGTTGATGTACGGTCATAGAAACCTGAGATATTATTTCCAAAATGTTGCCAAGTAATTCCATCATCAATAGATGTGAAAATTGAGCCACCATCCCAATCTGTTTCTGTACAAATCCAGTGGTTGAATGTTAATCTAGCCGTTGCATCATCAGGAATTCGATATTTTGGAGAAATGAGATGTGTGTAGACATGATTCGAATAGATTCCATCAAGATTGATGCCCATTCCATTGGAGCCGCTTGGCCACAAAGTAACGTTTGGACCGTAGCCATTGCTATTGTCGATTGCTCCTCTCTCCCAAGAAGTTGAACCCCTAACATGGTCGATTCGCCAACCTTCTGGGAGGCCTTGAACTTCTTCAAAAGAGTCGTATGAAGACCAAGGTCCGTTGAATCCTTCCCAGTCAATGTATTGCCAATCATTAGGATAACCGGAAACATTGACGAGATAATGGTCGGAGTTGTCTGTAAAATTTTCCAGCATTATCCTTGTTTGATTCTGAGAGCCTGCGCCAGAGAATACCGTCAAATCGTCAATCATTATCCCTTCCCAGTCGTCTATTGCGGCGCCACCTTGGTTGACTGTGTTGTCTGTGGTTACACGGAATTTCAGCAATGTGTTCGAAGCGTTCAAACTCCCTGCTGCCCAATGAGGGAAGGGATGAATAATTTCTCTCCAGTTCCATGAATGCTGGTTGTAAGTAGTACCGCCGACACCAATTCCGTGTGCTGGAACTCCAGGAAGTGGACTCATAATCGTCCAACTACTTCCGTTATCTTGAGAAATCATTACTACCAAATTGTCATAATTACCTCCTTGCATATCCCAATTTGCTTGATAAATCAATTCCATAGGAGCTGTTAGTCCGCTAATATCTACTGGAACAATCAACGTTCCATCTGCGTTAGCGGAATACTCTCCACTCTTATTGCCATGGAACCATGCTGCTTGTGGATCTCCTTGGTTTGACAGATTGAAAGAATCGATGAATAAGCCCTCAGTAGCAGCAGAGGTGTTGAGTTTGTTTACATAAAATCTGAAACCGATGTTAGTTGCATTTTGCACCAACAAATCAAGCGAATACGTCTCCTGTGTCCAAGTGGCTGTGTTTCCAGTCCAATTGTCGAGAACTTGCCAATTGCTACCATTGTCAATCGAATACTGAACCCCCGCTGTGTCTCCAAAATCGAGTGAATTCCATCTATCGAATGACAGGTTAAAGTATCTCACAACGTTAGGAAGTGGCCAAAATTCTGACCTAATATAACCCGAAGAGCCGGGCAGCAGTGTCCCGTTTGTGCCAGCAGCAAAATCTCCGGAGGTAGCATTTTCTGGGCCAAATGAAACCGCTGAAAGATTGACTGGGTACCAGAATTCATCTCCCTCTGATGACCAATGCGCGAATTGTGGAGATACTGTTTCAAAATCCGTCATTTCACCATATGTAGAATTTGTAGCCAATGTTAGATCGCCATTTGCTGTAAGATATGACGTGCCATTGACGACCCCTTTGGAGAAACCATTTACAGAATCCGCTGACCAAACAGTGCCGTTGTCATCGGCGGGAACCCATTTGGGTTCCACAGAGAAATGCGATGAAGAGATGGTTGAATTGGTA
>WTIV01000011.1 GCA_011525095.1 Methanobacteriota archaeon | reverse complement strand
CAATCCAAGGAGATTTCTCCAGGTATTTGTGAACTCTAGATGGCCACCAAATTGCCTTTTCATCTCAACGCCGGAAATCTTTCGCCAAATCAACACAGCAAACAGAATCGCGATATTTAGCAAGAATCCTTTGATGAAAATAAATTGTAAAACCGAAATTGCAAGAATACTATTTGCAACGTGCTTATTTGGGAACCAAATTTTGTTTGGTATTTTCGAAATGAAACTTTCATCCTTCCAACTTGCAATCTCAAAAACAAGACATGCAATCAAAATCAAAGCTGCTAGACTGGATGTTGAGAAGATGCCTTCAGCATTAAATTCGAGTGAAAACCACCCTCTTTCCGATGCCACCTCTTGGAAGAATGTTAGACTCTCAAACAGTAATGTCTGAATTATTCCTAAAGTGATCAGAATGACTGAAAAACTCATTAAAAACAAGACAGTTCCTGCTTTGTCTTCTTTGATTTTTGAGATTAGCGACATGAAATTCAACTCTCAAATTTTTCTAATTTATCGTGCATTAGCATATTCAACAACGCCTCGGCGAAGTTGACGCTGTACGCACACAGCCTTCTGACTGATTCTGAAATTCTGAATTCACATAGTAGTCTTTCCGCTGAGCCTCTACCAGTCCATATGTCACTTTCAGCAGACTCAACATCATCTCTTAACTTGGCCAATTCTAACTTTGCTGAGTGGATTAGACCAACATCGCGAGTATACATGTTGTGAACAATAGTTTTGAGTTCCTTCGACCATTTTGGAATTGCTTTCAAAGGCATATCATCAGCACCGATTTTAATCACTGTACTGTGCTCTCTAACAAGACTGGCAAGCCTAGTTGCGTGGTCGCCCATTCTCTCCAGAACTCTTGCAATGTTTGCATGTTCCATCGCTGTGAAACGGTCAACTGCAAGGCGCTTCTCTACAGAGGGCATTTGCAGGCTCGCTGCAACTTGTCGCTCCAGCAACAATCGTCGAGCATCAATTTGTCTCTCTCTATCTTCAATATCGCTCAGAAGGTCGACATCCTCTCCCTCAACGACTGCTAATGCGTCACCAACTAAGCTTGAGATTAGAATGTACATCCGGTTTATCGAGACCTGCAGCTTAAGTTCGGATGGGTTCAATATCGAAACGATTCGGATTTCTTTATCATCATCGTGTTCGATTTCCATTCCTCGAGTATCGCGAAGGAAGTCTCTGACATTCGCTCTAGTTTTTCTAGAAATTTCACCGTCGCATGATACTTTGATTACATCAGCACCAGAAAGATATGCTCCAATCATTAAGTCAATCAAGCCTGTCTCGTAAGTACAGCAATCCAGTGACACTACTTGCTTCATGGCAGGACCTTGCAATGGTGATAGCCTGAGGTCTCCAGAAGCCAGTTCCTCGAGACTAACCACATCACCTTTTTTCAGATCATTGGATTTGACCCATTCTTTTGGCAGTGATACGATTATTGTAGAACCGCCGGTGACCTGGAGTTTACGGAACTCGCTATCTTGGCCTACCATAATTCTCCCCCGGTTTGTTGCCAGTGCATTCCATGATACATACGCCCTCAATATAGACTACAGTGAAATATATATTAATACATATTGTAATGTAAAATCTAATGGTCAACCATATGGACTTGATACCTTACCCACCGGACAACAGGAGAGAACCTGAATGAGTATGAAGAGAAACGGAATGGCGTGGACACTTGTCCTCACAATGATGGTTGCTGGATTAGCAGGCTGCATTGGCGGAGACGATGACGCAGACACTGAAGTAAAGACGATTAACATAGCTGGAAGCAGTACAGTATACCCTGTGGCAAGTGCATGGGGACAAGCATACCAAACTGTAAACACTGATGTGACAGTTACAGTTGCTGGTGGAGGATCTGGTGCAGGTGCATCAAAGGTATGCAGCACTGATACTGACTCAGTACACATCGGCGACATGAGTCGTGATTGGAAGGATTCTGAAGCGACAAGAAACGCTGATGGATATACATTTGATTGCGTAAACTCTGACGTCACCGTCACACAATTAGTAGTAGCAGTAGACGGATTATCCGTTGTTGTGAAGAAAGGTGGAGCGGCAGACCAGTGTCTGAACTCCATGGGTGGCATTTCAATGGCTCAGCTAAGGTGGGTCTTCTCTGACTGGACAGAATCCGAATTAGAAGCAGATGGAGTAGACTTGAACTCTACAACTCCAAACAACGACGGCGACGACCTGAGAGAGTGGGGTGACCTAGATGAGTCCTGTGATAACACAGAGATTACACTCTGGGGTGCGGACTCCGATTCCGGAACATACGAATATTTCGGTGAGCAGGTATTCTGTAAGAACTGCTTCTCTGGAAAGGAAGGATATGAATACGAAGGGTTTGACACAGAAAGAGGTTACCAAAACTCTGCTGACGACAACCAGATTGTCAAAGGAATCGATGGAGATGAGAATGCAATCGGTTACTTCGGATATGCTTACTATGAAGAGAATGCAAACAAGCTGAACGTTGTAGCCATCGCTAACAACGACACGCACGGTGTCCAAGACGCTGGAGGCGCTGTAATTCCTAGTGAGCAGACAGTAGCAGACAACAGTTACGCACCTCTATCAAGAGCGATTTACATGAATGTAAACAATGCTAACTGGGATTTAGTTCGTGGCTTCTTTGAGTATGGGTATTCCGAAGAAGGAATGGAGCATGTATCCGATGTAGGATATGTTGCCCTTCCAGACCACATGATCGAAGATATGCTAGGAAGACTAGGTTGAAACCAACTAAACCGAAATACCGGTAAATTTGGCCCACAGGGGAAGTCCTCTCCCCTGTGGGCCTTTTTTTATTTCATTGTGTGATAAGAAACCATCAAGGACAATGGAGTATACCCCATAATTGGTGGGAGTATGAAGGGCCGAGCTTTTCTGTTAGTTTTCCTTATGGCAATGGCACCTTATCTGTCAACTATTGAAGTCGTTGAAGCGACTTCCGGCAGAGCGATGGCATGTACAGGGAATGTTTGCTTGAACGAAGCACTGCCTAACCCTAACGGTTACGATAATGACACTTGGCCTAATGGCGAGTGGATGGAAATCTACAATTCAGGAACAACCCCCGTGGACGTTCTAAACTGGCAATTGGTCAACAAGGCAAGTAAGTCTCTGACCTTTGACTCGGCATCCATCGTTGGTTTCCAAGCAGGTAACTCCAACACATGGACAATCCAACCGGGAGATTACATGGTAATCGCCAGAAATGGGAACGCAAACTTCTACCTAACAAATAGTGCAGATTGGATCACTATGAAGGATTCAAGCGGCAATACTGTCGACCAAGCATCATGGAACTCTACAGCATCTGGAGTAAGTCTAGAAGAAGATTCGACCAACGCACTCAACGACTGGGTCTCCACAAACAATCCCACTCCTGGAAGTGCAAATAGCGCTTCAACCGGTCCCGTAGTATCTGATCTAGTAATGAACGAAGTTATGCCCAACCCTTGGCCATCAGATGATAACGCTTCATGGCCCGGTGGAGAATGGGTAGAGATACTCAACACAGGTACAAGTGATATCGACCTTACAGGATGGTCGATTGTAGACAATGCCGGAAACACATTGCCGTTCAATGCGAGTCATTTAGTTGGACCATCATCGATTATCGCTGCTGGAGAACACAGAATCATTGCGGTTAACTCATCAACATCTTGGGGTGTTCTGAATAACGGTGGAGAATCGTTGAGGCTTCTGTGGCCCAACGGTACTCTGTCACAGACCATTTCTTGGACGGACACAGAGGCTGGTTTCTCATTGACTGAGCAGATAGACGGGACATGGGGCCACTCATCATTCCCTACTCCGGGAAGTGAAAACCCTCCTTATTGGGAAGCCATTGTAAATGGAACTTCACCAGTTCGAATTACAGAAGTTCTTGTGAACTCCTCAATGGATGGAAGCACATATCCTGATGGAGAATGGATTGAACTACACAATCAAGACAACTCTGCTATTGATTTGACTGGATGGAAAATCAAAGATGGAATGGGTAATATCACCTACATAGACATGCCAACATTGGTAAACAATGCAACACAATTGGGAACAATGATAGATGCAGATGGCAGAAGGCTCGTTCAGTTCTTCATGGGAACAGAATTGTGGAATAATTACAATCATGTAATGCTTCTAGACCAAAATGACATCATAGTCCACAAAGCATGGTGGACAAGTAATCCCGGCCTAAACATCACCCTAGTTGAATCTGAGGACCCGGTTGGAGAATGGATTCCAGCAAGTTGGCCAACACCAGGCCAACCTGAGCCAAGTACAACGCCAATTACTGGAGAAGTTGCATTCAACGAAATCCTACCAGATGCAGTTGGTAACGATACCGATGACTGGCCCGGAGGAGAATGGATTGAGTTGATCAACATTGGAAACCAGACTGTTGATTTGGCAAATTGGCACTTTACTTCCGGTTCAAGAAATTTCAACATCAACGTCCACCAATTGGTAACGAAGGACAATACTTTGATGATGCCTGGAGAAATTGCATTAGTTGCAATCAACGGTAGTCAAGGATTCTACCTGCGTAACGCCGCAGGTGACACAATTGAACTCAGAGATTCCTCAAACCAAGTTATCTCTACGATAACATACAACTCCAGCACCGAAGGTGAATCAAACTGGTTCTGGAATGGTGATTGGAGCCAAGCACCTTGGGCCACTCCAGGAGCACCAAACCCGGCTACATCACCGTACACCGGAGAATTGTCAATCGAAGTAACGGAAGTCCTAGCACATTGTTCTGCTGGCACTATTATTCCGGGAGATGACTGGATTGAAGTCCTCAACAATGGGACCCAGCCAATCGATTTGTCTGCTTGGAGAATGATCGCTTCTGACGGTGAACTAATGCACATGAGACCAAGTTGGCAGTGGAACGAAACTACAATGATTATTCAGCCTGGAGACAGGATGGTCTTCAACGTGCCAAACTGGTTCATCAGTGGACTGGGTGACAATATTACTCTGGAAGACCCAGATGGAAACATAGTGGATTACGTTGAATGGGATATCACTACAGATTGTAAAACAATGGACAGAAATGGACAGATGTTACCATGGCCTACTCCGGGCGAAGAGGAGCCGGACATCTCTGATTTCGCTGGTGCTGATGACCTCAGATTCAGCCGCTTTATGTTTGAAGAAAAGAGTACAACAACCAACGATGAATTCTTCGAAATAAGCAACACAGGAGACATAATGGCTGTCCTAAATGGATGGACTGTAAGGAAGACTACTACAGGTGGAGTTAGTTTCAATGGCACTTTCACCAGTGGAGAAATTTCTGCAGGTTCTTCAGTAATCATCAGTCCGGATGCAAATTCTGTCAAGGCAATGGGAGCTACGATGATTCTTGATGCAGACGATGTCATGAACTTCCCTGTTTGGTTGCCAAACAGTGGTGCAACAATACAACTAATTGCACCTGATGGAACTATTGCTGACACATTTGTTTACGGTAATGGACCAACCGATGCAGATGGGTGGTCTGGCCCTTCGATAGCGGAACCAGTCACCACTGTTGATAGAATCCTGTACCTGCGTGGAGACGGTTGTGGAGAGATGCCTGATACCAACAGCGCAAACGATTGGGAAATGCGTTGGTCTGTTGCTGGAGCAAGTCACTTCTGTGGAATAAATACCTTCACTGACGATACCGATGTAACTCCACTGATTGGCCCTGATGCGGGTCTTGATGAGGTGATATCGATGATTAACTCA
>WTIV01000157.1:20743-23174 GCA_011525095.1 Methanobacteriota archaeon | reverse complement strand
ACCGTTGGTTTCATTGATGTCCGCTATGCTAGGTGTACTGCAGGAGGGATATCATGTCGGGTGAAATGAGTGTTTCACAAATCAATGGCAAAGAGATTTACCTACCTGATGGCAGGCTTTTGGGCGTTGTTGGCGAGACCGTAATCGACGGTAACCAGTTATGCGCTACACACCTATTCGTAGCGGGATGTCCAGATGAGTTGGTCGAGAAAGGAGTGCATCTTACTATTCCTTGGCGATGGGTCAGGTCAATTGGCGACGTAGTAATCCTTCGATGGTTCCCAAAGACTCCAATTCCATACGAACATTGAGGTGAAGAAATGGCCCTTGAAGTTCACGTTTTAGGAACATCCTCAGCAAGGCCTGCTCAAGGCCGTTCAGTTTCTGGATCAATCATTGAAACACCGGAAGGTATGCTAGTTGTCGATTGCGGCGAGGGGTTCCAAAACCGCCTAGTCAAGCACCGCTCTGAAATGAAAAATTTCGGTGGACGCCGATTGAAAATGGCCAAGGTCGCTGCAATCCTTCTAACCCATGGTCACCTAGACCACACCTGGGGCGTTCTACCATGGATGCAAACAATGGCACTGGATGGAAGAAAAGACAAGTTGACTGTAATCGGGCCAACAACCTCAGAGGTTGTTGATGCTTTGTTAGGCAGTGAGGTTGAGCCCGAAGTCACACCTTCAGACCTAGTCATTCAATATGATATGTGGATGGATTTAGGAGCAACATCAGAAACGCTAGGATACGAAGTTCAGTGGGTATTGGGTGACGGTGAGAGATGGGTAAACATGAACGATGGTTCACAGATGTCTCTACCTCAACCACTGAAAAAAGCAAAAATTTCTGCCCATAACACACAACACACGGTTCCATCATTTGCCTGGAGAGTTGCATTGGATGGAAGGAAAGGAAAATTCGACCGAGATGCAACAAGCCATCTTCCCGACGAAGTCAAAGCTTTGCTAGCATCTGGAGAAGATACAGAATATGATGGAGAATCGCTGATAGCGGCCAATTACAGAAAGGATTCAATTCCTGAACTTTCAATCATCATTTCCGGAGATACCGCTGAACAAGCAATCGATTCTAATTGCGATTTATTGATTCATGAGGCTACCTTCCTAGAATCTCACAAGGACATAGCAAATGAGCAGCTACACGCTACAGCGGCAGGTGCTGCAAGAACTGCGAATGAATGTGGAGCTAAACACCTCGCCATTACTCACTATTCTGCTAGACTTGATAGTCACGAATCATCGCTAGCCGAAGCGCGTGAAATACACTCTTCAGTCGTAGCATTAGGTGATGGTGATAGGCTAGTATTAGGCGATGATTTGTCTCTAAGTCATCTAGCAAAACAAGCAGAAGGTTGGGCATAACAGAGTTGAGTCAATTTGAAAACCGAGATGCATGTTTGCAAGAATATGAGTGGTCCACGATTTCTAGTTCTCCTGCTTGCCGGCCTTCTCATTGCACCACTTGTAACTGCAACCGAAGGCAGGGCTCCTCCACAATGTGCAGAATTCGATCTTTCAGATGTTGTAACTACTAGTTCTGGGGTTGCTGTAGACCCCGGTGCTTGTATCATAATCGACATTGGTGTTAGGAGTCATAGTACAACTCTAGCGATTGACATCGAGGTGCTGGACGATGCAATGGACGTGCTGATGTTCGACCAAAATTCGCTTCAACCATATCAAAATGGTCAGAATTATCGCTCTTCATTCAATCAAGAAGCCACCTTTGAGTCGATGGTCGGTTCGCAGTGGTTGGATTGGGCTCCACCTCAATCGATTAATCCCAAGAATTGGTACATTGTTTTCGATAATTCCGCACACGATGGAGATGAAGGATTGGGTGACCAGGGAGGTATGACTGCCCGATTCAAGATTCAATTAGCTCCTGCAAGCGTTGAAGATTATCCCCTCATACATGATACATTCAAACTTGAGGCTGGAGAAAGGGTGAACCTCGTTGATTTCAATGTAGATTCAGGGACTGAATTGACATATTGGGTTCACCCTCTGGCTGGCTCTGGAGACATATTCATTCAATCAGACAACCAATTGGCAGGGGATTTGATTATTTCAGGTACCAACATTGACGACTTTGGTGGACAAGAAACGACGCAGTTGGAATGGGAAATTTCAGAATTCTTGAATCTACAAAATTTGAATTTAATTGCAGAGGGGGGCTCGACAGGTGCTCATTTTACTCTGAAGGCTTGGTTCGACCCCGTACTTTCACCGACGGTAACAGATTACGATAATTCTACGACAACGATAGGTGAAAAAATCACTCTCGATGCCAGCAATACACCAAACAGTTTGCAACAAGTAAGGTCTCTATCGTGGGACTTTGACTCGGATGGAGTAGAGGATGCTGTCGGAAATTTAGTAGAAGCTTCATGGAGTACTCCGGGAAT
>WTIV01000157.1:10339-20643 GCA_011525095.1 Methanobacteriota archaeon | reverse complement strand
TGATGAGGCAACCTCAAGAGTTTACGAAATCTCGAGGAGCATCAAGTTACCAGCATTTGCGAAGGCAGCACAGATGGCAGGAATTACAGATGGTGCTGAAGTAAAATCCGCTACAGAACTCCAATCGGATGCTAAATTAGCCGAGTTTAATGCGATATATGGAGAATCGCAGAATACCGATCCAAACGCAGGTTTCAGGCCAGCTCCTACCGTCAGAAAGGTAGACCCAGCATTGGCTGAAGCAGCCTTAGCAGCATTTGCAGACGAACCAGAAATACCCGCTGTGGTTAACTCCGCCCCAAGTCCGTCTACTGGTAAAGTAAGAAGTGGAGGCGTTGCACTACCTCAACAGCAAACCCAACCATCAACTCACAGTCTGAGTTCTCAATGTTCAGCATGTGGTAAACCGTTCAGCGTGCAAATTCCATCATCTGTTAGAAGTGCTGTCGTGGCTTGTCCTAATTGTGGAACTGACCAATTATTTGAACGCTGAAAACAGTAAAACTCGCGCTCGCGATGGGGATGGTTTCATTTGGGTGTAGATGACGTAATTGAAACGATGTCAGAATCAGGTGTGCGTCTTCTCCATCGCGGAGTCCCGCAGCCGCTTGATTCTAGCAAGGTAGCGATAATGCTTGTAATCGTTATGCTATTGCCCATTTTCAGTCCAGTTTCTGCTGATGAATCAGTCGGAAGAGATGACTTCGGTGTTCTTGAAGCAATGGCAAATGCACTAATCGATGAACGAGATTCGGGCGAGGACGATATCGCTAGGAATTCCGCAGAGGGAGTGCTGAGTGCACTGGAGGCTCGTGGTAGAGAGATTGCAGACGGAGATGCCCTCTTGGCAACTGATGGAGTAATTGGTGACATTACGATGCGGGAGACGGAACCTCTCACGCCATCACACCCTCGACCGTACGTTTACCTCACTGACCCAGATTCACATCCCGATGGCTGGCCGAACAATTTGTTAGACACACTATTCGAACTACCACCGGGATTCAATGATCCACTTGCATTTGGGGCAAACACATACTCGCTTTACGTAAATTATACAGCGAGAAACAACGGTCCAGAATATGAGGCATGGGATTATGGGACATTTACAGGCGATGTACTGTCGTTTGAAGACACTGGGCTGTTTGAGAATGCTATTGATTTAGATGGCGACGGAAGCAGTGATGTCGCAGTAGGCCTTTCCATTCTTGGGCTTGGTGTTCGAGGTGAAGGCTGGGATGTTGAACTGAGTGACGGATTAATCCCAGTTGTCGAATCAATTTGGATTAGACCAAACTTCCAGTGGCGAGTTCGAGTATTAGACCACACCGACCCACTCTGGGATGATATGGCGAGCATGGAAGTTTCAATGATGAAGGGTGTAGCATACGACCTAACATTCACAGGTGACGGTGAATCTTATGCGCTTGTCATCGATTCAAGGTTCACACAACCTCCACATGATTTCCAAGTTAGGGTTGGACTTGACCAACTGACTTTGGATGTTACTGGTACATTCGTAACCCTTGCAGATGTTCTCAATATCTTTGCAGGAGGAGATGATTCTGGCTTGGAAGTTACATCAGTTTCAGCACCTTATGCGATTCTCATTTCAAACCCAAATAGAAACTCTGCAAACGAACAAACCGATTGTGAAGACTCCAGTTGGTATGACCCGATAGCAGACCATTCTGCAGATAGCCGAGACCATAAGTGCGGTTATTCAGTAGGTATCGGCTATGTTCACTTCAAAGAACCAGATTTGGATGGATTTAGACCATTAGATGAAATTGGATACATCGATGTTGGTTTACATCCTGTTGAGGGTGAAACCCAACTTCCCGAAGAGTTGGATTTGGTTATAAGAAACGACAACGCTGGGGAGAACTCTTTCGATAATATCGAAATATTCAGCGATACTGATGCTGACCTCTATTTCCATTATTTTGAGGACCGATCCAAGCACATCGAAGCCGGTAACCAATTTGGTAACATCACAGATTCTCGTGGTTGGGTCAGGGATATGCCAAAGGGCACAATGCCTCAAGAAGAGATAGATGCGATTTTCACCTTGATTGGAGAAGCCCCTGGTTCCAGTAACTTTCCCGGACAAATGCCAAATCGGTTATCTCTTATTATCTCAATTAAGAATTACACAGCAGATACATCCACCAATGTTGCAGACCCTACATTGGTTCTAGACCCGAGCGATAAACGTTGGAACAGTCTTATTCTGATTGCAGGAACTGAAAGAATTACCAAATTAGAATACGTTTCTACTTTCCAAAGACACGGTTATGCATCTGACGTTTCATCAATGGAGGTAGAGATAGTCGACCTCCCTGAAGTGGTGGCAATATTCGGAACGTTTGAAATTCCGACGTCAAATCGAGTTAGGGTAGAGTTCGGAACCGCACCAGATTTGTTGAGCGAAGTTCTCGATAACGTAGTTCTAAACTTGGTAGAGATTATTCTCGACCTTGGTACAATTCTCAACGGATTACCCGAGGCTATTGTGGGCACAGCAGGAGAATCTAGTGGGGAAATATTCCTACAATGCTACAATCAAGTAAGAGAATCTTGGTCGGACGGAAGCACTCGTTCTGAATCGATGGTACAAGGTGTGAAACTCGCTATTGGTAGCAGCCCTCATCCAGTAATGGATACTAACCACATTTTACTTTCAGAGGACTTAGATTACACCGACCAAAACGGAAACGTCGACGGTAAATATGGCCGAGTTAACCCCGCTCTTGTTCCTGTAGGAATCAGTTTGATGGTAACCGATATTTCTGGAGCTTCTTATTCCTATGACCAAGATACAGACCTGAGGACGATATCAATCACTGGAAGTTCTGGTGATGAACTTATCATCGGCCACATGCGTCATTTCTCAAATTCTACAGATGGTGATGTACGACAATTTGCATCGATTTCCAACCGCCCATCTAACCTAACAATTGCTCAACAAGGCTCAAAAATCACCTACACTGCATCAGAAGAGATAGGTACGATAACATACAGTGGTGAGGGTGATGGTCAATACAATGCACTTAGATTGAACGGACTCCCATCGCAGTTTGAACTTGAGTTAGGCGACACTCTTGCAATGTCTGCCCCAGATGGTATCGGTTCGATTGAGGTACAAATCTCGAACGCTTCAGTTCCACTCACCATGGATGATGACCATGCTAGATTTTGGATCGATCAAGTTTCGGGACAGGCTAGTATGTCTCTGCGCCTGTCAAATTTGACATCAATCACATTGAATCCTCCCGAGGAGCCCGGTGCGCTAGGGTCAAGAGGCAACAGCGAACTTGTGATGAACAGAACAGGCTCCTCACCGTTCAGCGTACTGCTAGAAGATGTTAGCGAAAGGGACGATAAATTCCTTGGCCTCTCAGGCAGGATACATCTTGACCCTCTACCTGCTAACGTTACACTATCTCTACCATCCTCTGAAAATTCCGACATGATTACAATCCCCGAATTTGGAGACGCAGACGGAATCCTTGCTCTTTCCTTTTTCTTGTCTGGTATGATTGACTTTGGGTCTTCAGTAAACGATTTCGCTGTAGAGAGTATGGTAAATTTGGGAGATGCTTCAAACATACAAAGCAACTTGAGTTTGGGACTTAATTTGCGCACAGGGGAAGAATTCGACCTTACTCTTGATGTCAGCAAAGGTAAGAACGTTCCAAATGAACCAGATTGGGTCCATGGAATATCTGGAGAGGTTCTTGAGGTAACTGAACTGATTTTCAATTACAGTAGAATGCCAGAGTTTACCGAAAGTTCACGTTTGACAGTATCGCAGGCATTAGCAGATTTCGAGATTTCAGAAGAAGAAAAAGCAGAGGTAATTCAAGTTGCAGAATGGGCAGGTATTACCGAAGCTGCCGCCCTTATTGATGCCCTAGAGGATGGATATGTCTCACCAAGAGAAATGAGTTTACTAGATACAGAAACTCTTGAGGATGAAGGAATTACATTTGACCAAAGAAGATCATGGCACAGCAGGATTTGGATGCCTCAACTGCCTGCAGGTGAAATCAAGATCGGCTACAAAGTAGAAATCGAGAATGATATCCCAACCTTCCAAATAGAAGCATCTCTGAAAGAGTATACTCCATTTAGACCAGTCCTAACGATTCAGTTGAACGGTCTGTCTCGCGCTGATTCTCTTATTGTTCTTACAGGCCTCGACATTAATCTGAAGAGAGATGTCACATTGAATGCCACAGTCTCAACACAATCAGACCTGTTGATTCCTAGAACTACAATCGATATGACATACGATTTGGGAGAACGTCTTGAGCATGCGAGAATTCTACAGTTAGACAGACTGCGTGGAATAAGAACGGAAATGATGATGTTTAATGCACCAGCAGCAGTTGACCAACTCTACGCCAAAGTTGGAGATATTTTGCAAGCAGATTTGATAGTTCCTCCAGAAGATAGAATCGGAATTAATTCAGCAGATTCTATGATGTTACAGCAACTAAGGAAGATAGACGGTTTGTGGTGGCCTGCTACGATGTTCATCAGAGATGTACCTGGGGAAATGCACCTCAAGGCTGCGCCAGCAAACAACTTTGACATAAATGAAGAACAGTCGTTCCAGGGAATGTTCGAAATGGATTATTCTTCAAACAGCGATGACATGGATTTGTTCATTGAAACCAAAGGTAAGGCACAGAACATTCGAGGTGATAACCTGATGCTAGCAGAAAACCTTCCGGATAGATTCGTTATGGGAGTAACCGAGGATTATGGAGCGAGCATTTCTGCTTCAGGAAACGGTGTGGAAAAACTGTACATAAGGAGAAGTAACTCGGTAGTACAAGAAGGTGTAGAGGTAATCTCTGCTGAATTAGTAGGTGAAAATCTCCAAGGAGCAGAAGTTCACATTCACCGTCCATTAGGATATCCTGTGATTATTGTAGACGGAATTACAGGAGGTAGAATTGTAGCAACATCACATACTGAGGTCGATGTTCTCGGCCTAGACATAGATGCGAGGGGTGTTCTACTCGATGCACAATTTACTGGAGGAATTCCGACAGCATCCAGTGTCGGAGTAAACGGTGTTGTAACCGATTTATCTCTGATTAGTAGTTTGACGGGTGGAGAAATAGAGACTACTCACATAATGATAGGGGATCCATTCTCCTCATTCGTAGCGACGGCGATAGCGATGGTGACAGGATGAGTGAAGAATACGACGAGGAAATGGAGGAAGAACTCCATGAGCGTTCACAAGAAATAGGTGAATTCGTCGTCGAATTAACAGAAAAAATACATCCATTGCGAGTAGCACTGGCTGGAGTGATTCTGATTATTTTACTCGGTGCATTGGTATCTACGTGGTATTGGGTAATTCCGAGAGATGACGTCGAAATCGACATCCTCTATCTTCAAAGAAATGGACATGTTGTATTAGCAGAACTAACCAACGACGGTAGCAGAGAAATCAGAGATGTTACATTGACAATTGATTTCGTTGATCAGGAGATGACGGTTCTAGATAGCCTAACGGTTACTTTTGATTCCATACCCAGTCTAACTAGCGTCTCGGGAGATAAGATGGAGTTGGATTTGCGAGGTTATTCTGTTTGGGAAGAGTATACAATACAAGTTCAGATTGAATGGACCGACTTCAGAGGTTCGGAAAATCAAGAACAATTCATCCATGTTGTATCAGAACAAGTTACCGCAAAATTCCACAATGACTGCAAGGAAGTAACGTGGTTCTTTTGAGGCTAGTCTAGGTAACTCCTAAAACGAACTTTCCACGCCATGAGAATGTGCGTAGAGCCTTCTTACTGCTCGTAATATTCCTGTTATCGGGAATACCGGTTGTTAATCAATCGGAACAGATTCCTGATGAAGCGGGTATTGAGTGGGTAAAATTTGACCTACCAGAGGATTCTATCCGTAATTTCGTAGGCCAATTGGACAGTTCCCAATCTCTAGAAGATAGGCCTCTGATTGCACATTCTAGGTTAGGGATTCATGATTCATCAGGAATATTGTTTGAACAAGAAATCCCAGAGGAATTGCTCACACCTAGGCCTGATTTGAGATTGGTTCTAGTTTCAACCGAATTCAGATTTGCGGAGGTTAGAGCACATATTTCAGATGAAAACGGAGTTGAAGTTAGGGAATATATAGCTCCCTCTGGATTACTAGTTCAGGGTACACAAGCGGGTCTAGCACGCCTCGCTGAGGTTACTGGAGTAGCCTCTGTACAGCAGGTTCCTTTGGCAATGGTTGTTGATTATTCAATGATGAATGCAGAGCAGTCTACTCCCGTAAGAATAGAATCTTGGCGCGCAGATGCATTACTTCCCGGAGTTGATATTTCCGATAATTGGGGCATGCGCTTGCACCAAGAATTGGACAGCGTTGCAAATAGTTTCCTTTCAGACTCAAATTTTGCTGAAACCGGAAGATACGATGGGTCAACATCAGCCTCGATTGCAACCATTGCAGCAGAGCCATCTATTGCTTGGATTGGAAGTCAGCCAAGCCTGACAATTTGGAATGACCAAGCCCGTAATCACATGAACATCAACGCAATGAAGCAGTACTACACAACCGACTTGGATGGTTCTGGCCAAATTGTTGCGGTTGCTGATTCTGGAATTGATGAAGACCACGGTGATTTTGGAAC
This sequence comes from Methanobacteriota archaeon, assembly GCA_011525095.1. Taxonomy (GTDB): domain Archaea; phylum Thermoplasmatota; class Poseidoniia; order Poseidoniales; family Poseidoniaceae; genus MGIIa-K1. The sequence continues at coordinate 13,967 of WTIV01000157.1, read as the reverse complement.
TAGAATCATTGGCAACGTCGACGTAATCGGTGACGGCTCAACCGCAGACGCTCATTCGGGACACGGAACACACGTCGCTTGTACCGTTCTCGGAGATGGAAACAGAGGAGGCTATGCGGGAGTTGCTCCTGAGGCTGAACTTTATTTCCAAGCAATGGAGAATGACAACAACGGAAATTTCCAATGGTCAAGTATCAACAACATGCTGAACACTGCATACAACAACGGTGCGAGAACTCACACCAACTCATGGGGTTCAGAGTCGAGTTCGGAATGGGGGGTCTACACATCGTCATCAGAGGATGTGGATGATAGAGCAAGATACTACGATCAATTTTACAGTGGTAGAGAAGGTCTGACAATTCTGTTCGCTGCTGGAAATGACGGGCCTGGTTCTGATACAATCGGCTCACCAGCGACCGCTAAGAATTTACTAGCGGTTGGTAATTCACAAAACCGTTACACTGGAGCACCAAACAGTATCATGGATGGTTCTAGTCGTGGCCCTGTAGATGATGGCAGAATCAAACCCGACGTTATTGCACCAGGCGGTTATGTACGCTCTTGTAAGGCACAAGAAGCAACAGACACCGGTGGTGCAACGTGGACCAGCACTTGGTACATGGAATACACAGGAACTAGTATGGCAACACCAAATGCTGCTGGAACTGCTGCTCTGATTAGAGAATACATCACAGAAGTTGCTCAAAGACCGGAGCCACAAGGAGCCCTTGTCAAGGCACTGATGATATTGGGTGCAAGGGATGTTGGCGTTAGAGACATCCCTAACAATGACGAAGGTTGGGGAAGAATAGACCTCAAGGGGACGCTCGCACCAAATAATGGAAGAGGAATATGGGTCGATGATCGGTCAATCTTGTCTTCAACAGGTAATTCCAAGAGTTATTCATTCAACGTCACAACTCCCGGGCAACCATTCAAGGCAGTAGTTGCATGGTCTGATGAGCGAGGTTCCAGGTTCTCCAACACTCAATTGGTAAACAATCTAAATTTGCTGGTAACAACTCCAAGTGGAGTTGAATACAAAGGAAACGAATTCTCTCAGGGAAGGTCGATTCAAGGAGGCACACACGACTCACTAAACAACGTGGAAGTTGTTTTAGTCGACTCCGCAGAAGCAGGATTGTGGACTGTCAAGGTAACCGATGCTAGCCACAATGGTGGAAGAGCTCAACCTTACGCAGTGGCAGTATCGGGTGTAGGTGTGAATGATCTGAGACCAGACCCCTCACCGATTGTGACATCGTTTTCAACGGATATTGCAATACCTCAAGTTGGCGATGATGTACTAGTTGAGATGGAGGTTTCAAACCTTGGAAATGTTGAGGCAGAGAATGTCGAGGTGATTTTCCAAGAAGAGGGGATTTTTGTCGATTCTCAAACTTTCAATCTCGGCCCGGGCGGCTCAAAAATTCTGTTCTGGGACTGGGAGCCTCAAAACGCTGGTGCACGAACTCTTTCTTTCCTGGTCGATGCAAGCGATACAATAGACGAAATTAATGAGGCAAATAACCGGATGGACGTAATAGTAAACGTGACAACTCCGGGTGTAAGAATTGAATCTGATATGGCTACATCAACCCTATCTGACATTAACGCAACTACTTCGTCTTGGCAGGTCACTCTAATCAATACGGCGTTGCTGAGTACTAATGCATCAATTTCAGCAACAGGGGTTTCAAGCCCAAGCAATTCACCTCTCTCGTGGTATGTCGGGCTAGACCAATCCAACTTCATGCTTGAAGGTCAAGAAGGTGCGCAAATCAACGTGACTTTGGTTCACCCAAGCGGTCCAGACCCGGGAATTTACAAAATCGAGTTACTGGGTTATGACGAGGATAATGACGTCAGCAGTCCTTTCACGTTAATGCTAGATGTGCCAGTTTTGTCACAGACACGCCTTGAATTCGACTATACCACTATCCCAGTCCATCCAACTGAGGTTACATCCGTTGATTTTAGACTGTTTAACCTTGGAAATGGAGACATCGGCTACGACTTGTTTTTGGAATCCCCTCCAGGTTGGTACGCAGGTTTTGATGATTTATCAGCACAGGGCGGTGCAAATTCTGGTTCAACCGGTCTAATGCTTGAAGATGGGCAAATGAATATCGGAATTTCATTTACTCCGCCTCAAGTAATGACTCTAGCAGGGGCTGAAATGACGGTGATTTTGCGAGTTGTATCGCAAAGCGAAGAAGCTAGAATGATGCAATATGAACTTCCCCTTGTAGTCGAAGAGGTGCTAGAAATAACAGTAGATTTAGAGTCATCATTCTCCACAGTTATCCCAGGTAATTCACTATCGCTTCAATATACAATTGAGAATGTGGGTAACGCAGACTTGGATCTGAGTCCGAGGATGCAATTACCTCAAGGTTGGAGTCAAAATTCAGTTCTTGATGATTTGACATTAGGCTGGACTCAGTCTCAGAATTTTATAATCTCTGTAACCGCTGATGCGGATGCAAGAAGCGGCGAAATAACCTTCATTTTAGATTCGAATCAAGAATCTTGGAGCCACTCCGAGAGTGTCGAAGTTCTTGTTTTACCTGACCCGGTTCTAACATTTACATCCGTTGAGATTGCAGGTGAAACTTGGACAAATATATTCGGTCCGGGGCAACACCCCGTCGGAGTTCCTATCAACTACACGTGGATTGTTGAAAACAGAGAGAATTCTCCTTGGACTCCCTCGATAGTATTGCAAAAAGATAGCATACTATTGGGCGATTGTACTCCTTTAGGTGTAGTAAACAAAGGTGATTTGAAAGCACTGACTTGCACCATCATAATCACAGGAAATGCCGACCCTTCCTCTGAACCGCAATTCAACGTTGTATTGTCCGGAAATTCTGTGACGGTGAACAAATCGGTATCGATGCTTGTGGCATCCACAAAGGAAGTGACTTGGGAGATAGAAGGGGCCAATACGCTTCAAACCGGAGAATCCTCTTCAATTGAAGTTACGATTACTAACACCGGAAATTCGCTTGTATCAGGGGCTCTAAAAGCCACTCCTTCCAGCGGCTGGAGCGTTTCAATCGACGGTAGTGAGTCATTGAACTTACAAGCTGGTCAATCTCAACTGATTAGATTAGATGTTACTCCAAATCAACCCGGGAAGGGAACTATTTCACTATCAATTTCTGGAGCGAGTGATGTAACAAATTCGAATATTGCTTTCGATTTGAATAGCGAAGGAGAAACCACCTCAGATTCTAGTTCGGTTGTTGAGACATTATTTTGGGCAGTTTGGATTATTATCCCAATCTTGGCAATAGTCGGATTGGCTCTTGCCCGAAAGAAATCATCTATCCAACCAAAATCTGAAAATTTTGCTAACCATTATCAGAATTCCCAACCCCAAACTCAGGTCACTCCGTGCTTCTCTTGCAGACAACCAATCCTAACCTGGATGAGGGGCTGTCCTGCATGTGGAGCTAGATATCATCCAACCTGCAATGTGGCGAATTGTACCAATTGTGGTGCGGAATCATCATCATTTGTAAATACAGAATGATTTGAGCATCTGTCCATAGCCTTTTACTGTGACCACCTCGACCGGGGTTCATGGAACCCCGCAGAAAAGACCCGAAAGCCGGTA